>NZ_AQOK01000892.1:0-1570 GCF_000364645.1 Xanthomonas sp. SHU 308
GCGACGACGCGCTGGCCGCGCCCGGCGCGGACGGCGAAGCGCACCAGCCCGACCTGGGCCTGCCCGCCGCGGAGGCGCCCGGCGCTGACCTCGGCAAGCGGCCGAGCCAGGATTTCGACAAGATCGTCTCGCTGTATGTCGCCGCCCGCGCCGGGCAGGTGCTGCGCGGCGAGGACATCGTGGTGGCCGCGGAGAAGACCGGCCTGACCTTCGGCCACATGAACGTGTTCCACCGCCTGGTGGAAGGGCATCCCGAGCGCGGCCCGATCTTCAGCATGGCCAGCATCATGAAGCCGGGTAGCTTCGACATGGCGCACATCCGCGAGATGGAGACCCCGGCGATCGCCTTTTTCCTGACCCTGCCGGCGCCGCTGACCGCGCTCGACGCCTGGGAGAAGATGCTGCCGACCGTGCAGCGCATGGGCGAACTGCTCGACGGCGTGGTCCTGGACGACAGCCGCAACGCCCTCGGGCGCCAGCGCATCGCCCACATCCGCGACGACCTGCGCGCCTACGACCGCCAGCACCAGGCACCGCCATTGACGAAGGCGCCGCGCTGGTGAGCGTGGTGCCGGGAATGGGGAAACGGGAATAGGGAATCGTAAAAGCGTATCCCCGCCTCTGACCCCCCGCGCGCGCTCCCCTTCTCCCTTCGGGAGAAGGTGACCCCGAAGGGGGCGGATGAGGGTACGACCGCCGCCGAACGCCAGAACCCCTGGCTTTGACTCTTGCGTACCCTTATCCCGACTCTCCAAGCCTGGCGCACTGACGCCAGGCTAGTGAACCGTGGACCTGTAATGGGAAGGCCAGGGCAAGCCTCTCCACGCCTCAGCCGCAAGGCAACCCGCTTTTACGATTCCCGATTCTCCATTCCCGATTCCCGGCCCCCAAGCTACTTGCGCGCCTTAACAAACGCATCCCGAAACCGCAGCATCTCCGCTTCGCTGCCGACGGTGACGCGCACCAGCTTCGGCCAGATCGGCCAGCTGCGGCCGACGATCACGCCTTGCTTGGCCATCGCCGCGGCGAAGGCGGCGCCGTCGCGCTTGACGTCGACCATGAAGCAGTTGGCCTGCGACGGCAGGCACTTGTAGCCCTTGCTCTGCAGCCAGGCGATGGTGGCGTCGCGGATGCGCGCGTTCTCGGCGCGGCGGGTCGGCACCAGTTGCAGGTCCTGCAGGCTGGCGATGCCGGCGGCCAGCGCAGGCACCGACACCGGATTCTGGCCGAACGCAGCCAGCCTGGTCTGCAGCCCCGGCGCGGCCACCGCCAGGCCCAGGCGCAGCCCGGCCATGCCATACAGCTTGGAGAAGGTGCGCAGCACCAGCAGGTCCTGGCGCTGGCCGATCAGGTCGATCACCGACGGCTCGTCGCTGTAGTGCAGGTAGGCCTCGTCGACCAGCAGCACGCTGGACGCAGGCTTGTTGGCCAGCAGCCATTCGATGTCGGCGCGCTTGGTCACCGACCCGGTCGGGTTATTGGGATTGCACAGGTAGATCAGGCCAGCATTCGGATCGGCGCTGGCCATGGCCTTGACGTCGTGGGCGCCGTCGGCGCGCAGCGGCACCCG
>NZ_AQOK01000893.1:0-3649 GCF_000364645.1 Xanthomonas sp. SHU 308
CGCGCCATGCGCGGCAGCCACATCGGCCACCGCCTCGAAGGTCGGATCGGCCACCACCACGCCGGCGCGCGGCGTGGTGAAGGCGCGCGCGGTGCGGGCGAGCGGCTCGCTGGAACCGGGATACACCGCCACGTGGTCGGCCGGCAGGCGCTGCTGCCCGACGAAGGCGGCGATCAGCTCGTTTGACAGCTCGAACAGATAGCGGCCGCTGCGCGGCAGGATCGCCTGTGCGGCTGCCAGCGCGGCGGGCGAGGGGCCCAGCGGGCATTCGTTGAAGTTCAGGTACACCGTGCCGGCCGCCGGCGCCACGCCGGGTGTGGCGGCAGCGGCGGCGTCTGCCTTGCGCCGCGCCGCCTCGGCAACGGGGGCCAAGCCCACGGCGCCGAGCGCCAGACCGGAGGTAGCCAGGGACAGGAAGGAACGGCGCGAGACCGGTAGCGACACGTGGCTCTCCAGAGCGGGCGGGGGAGGTCACGTTAACGAGGTGTTAATGATGGGGCAAGGGAGTGAGGGGCCGGGATTCGGGATTTGGGATTTCGGGAGTGGCTTGAGGCTGGGATTGGGGATTCGGGATTGGGGATTAGGGATTAGGGATTGGCAAAAGTCGGGGGTGGTGACGTCGATGGCGCTGCGCGCTCCGTACCCTCACCCCAACCCCTCTCCCGGTGGGAGAGGGGCTTTGGCTTCTCCTTTCTCCCCTCGGGACCATGGCCTCCTTCTTGGGAGAAGGTGCCCCGCAGGGGCGGATGAGGGTACGACCGCCGCCGAAGCGAGAAGTCCGAGCTTGGGCTCTTGCGAATCTCCAATCCCAACTCGCCAATCTCGGTCGTCAAGCGAATCCCCACTCCCAACTCGCCAATCCCAGCCGTCAAGCCAATCCCCAATCCCGACTCCCCAATCCCAGCCTTCAAGCTACTATCGCCCCCCTCTCCGTTACCCCCATTTCCGCTGCGCATGACCGCAATTCCCGATCCCCAGCAGCGTGTCGCCGAGTTGCGTCAGC
Source organism: Xanthomonas sp. SHU 308 (assembly GCF_000364645.1). Lineage (NCBI taxonomy): Bacteria > Pseudomonadati > Pseudomonadota > Gammaproteobacteria > Lysobacterales > Lysobacteraceae > Xanthomonas > Xanthomonas sp. SHU 308. The sequence continues at coordinate 1,004 of NZ_AQOK01000893.1, forward strand.
GCATCGACGACGCCAACCATCGCTACTACGTGCTCGACGACGCGTCGATTCCCGATGCCGAGTACGACGCGCTGATGCGCGAGTTGGAGGCCCTGGAAGCCGCGCACCCCGAGTTGGCGAGCGCGGATTCGCCGACGCGCAAGGTCGGCGCGCGCCCGGACGGCGGCTTCCCGGAAGTGCGCCACGCGATCCCGATGCTCTCGCTCGCCAATGCCTTCGAAACCCCGGGCGTGCCTGAGGACGCCGACGACCGCACGCGCTTCGCCGAGGTCGCCGACTTCGAGCGCCGCATCGAGCGCGAACTGGACCTGGCCGCGCCGGTGTTCTCGGTGGAACCGAAGCTCGATGGCCTGGCGATCAGCCTGCGCTACGAGGATGGCGTGTTCGTGCAGGGCGCCACCCGCGGCGACGGCAGCACCGGCGAGGACGTCACCGCCAACCTGCGCCAGGTGCGTTCGGTGCCGTTGAAGCTGCGCGACCTCGGCGTGCCGCCTCCGGCGGTGCTGGAAGTGCGCGGCGAAATCTACATGCCGCGCGCCGCCTTCGCCGCGTGGAACGCGCAGGCGCTGGAGCGCAACGAAAAGCTGCTGGCCAACCCGCGCAATGGCGCCGCCGGCTCGCTGCGCCAGCTCGATCCGGCGGTGACCCGGCGCCGGCCGCTGGCGTTCTTCGCCTACTCGGTGGGCGAGGTCCGCGGCCTGGAACTGCCCGAAACCCATTCGCAGACCCTGCAACTGCTGCGCGACTACGGCTTCCCCGTCGCCCCGGAGGCGGATACCGCTACCGGCTTCGATGGCCTGATCGCGTATTTCCGCCGCATCGGCGCCGCTCGCGACAGCTTGCCTTACGACATCGACGGCGTGGTCTACAAGCTCGACGACTACGACCAGCAGGAGGCGATGGGCTTCGTCTCGCGCGCGCCGCGCTGGGCGCTGGCGCACAAGTTCCCGGCGCAGGAACAGTCGACCGTGCTGCGCGCGATCGAGGTGCAGATCGGCCGCACCGGCGCGGTCACCCCGGTGGCGCGGCTGGAGCCGGTGCAGGTCGCTGGCGTCACGGTTACCAACGCGACGTTGCACAACGCCGACCAGATCGCGCGGCTGGACGTGCGCGAAGGCGACACGGTGATCGTGCGCCGCGCCGGCGACGTGATCCCGGAAGTGGTGCGGGTGATCGAGGAACGGCGTCCGCCGGGCACCGCGCCGTGGACGATGCCGGCGACCTGCCCGGTGTGTGGCTCCGAGCTGGTCAAGGAAGAGGACGCGGTGGCCTGGCGCTGCAGCGGCGGCCTGGCCTGTGCGGCGCAGCGCAAGGAGGCCGTGCGGCACTTCGCCTCGCGTCGTGCCATGGACATCGAAGGCCTGGGCGAGCGCCAGGCCGATGCCCTGGTCGAGTTCGGCTTCGTGCAGTCGCTGGCCGACCTGTACGCCTTGAGCGTGGAGGATCTGGTGCGGATGAAGACCGCGCTGGACGCGGCCACTGCCGCCGACCTGCTGCAGGCGCTGGAGGACAGCAAGGGTGCGCTTGCGCTGGACGCGGCCGGCCGCGCCGCACTCGAGGACGAGGCCATGCCGTGGCGGCGCGCCGACTTCCTGCGCGCGCATCTCACGGTGGACCTGGGGGGCAAGCTCGCGACCAAGTGGGCCGAGAACCTGGTCGCCGGCATCGACGCCAGCCGCGCCACCACGCTGCCGCGTTTCCTATTCGCGCTGGGCATTCCGCACTTGGGCGAGACCACGGCCAAGGCGCTGGCCTACTGGCTGGGCTCGCTGGCGTTCGTGCGCAGCACCCCGGCGGTGCTGCTGCAGGCCTTGCCGGACATCGGCGGCGAGGTGGCGCGCTCGATCGCCACGTTCTTCGAGCAACCCGGCAACGCCGCGGTGGTCGATGCGCTGATCGCCGCCGGCATTCGCTTTTCCGACGAGGGCGCACCGCCGGCGGAATTGCGCGAGCGCCTGGATCTGGCGCATCTGCTGGGCACGCTGCCGGTGGACAAGCTCGGCGGCAAGAGTGCGCAGCGTCTGGCCGCCACCTACGGCACCCTCGACGCGCTGCTGCGCGCCAACGAAAGCGGCTGGACCGGGGCGGGGCTGTCCACGGCCGGCGCCGCCAACCTGGCTGCGTACCTGGCCGATCCGGCACAGAAGCAGGCGCTGTTAGACGCCGAGGCGGCGATGCAACGCCTGCTCGATGCCGCCCCGGCGCAGACGCAGCGTCGCGCCGGCCCGCTGGATGGGCAGACCGTGGTGCTGACCGGCACCCTGACCGCGCTGACCCGCGACGAGGCCAAGGCGCAACTGGAGGCGCTGGGCGCCAAGGTCGCCGGCAGCGTATCGAAGAAGACCGCGTTCGTGGTCGCCGGCGAGGCTGCCGGTTCCAAGCTCGACAAGGCGCAGGAGCTGGGCGTGGCGGTGTGGGACGAGGCGCAGTTGCTGGCGTTCCTGCAATCGCAGGGGCAGGGCGCATGAGCGCGCTTGGCATGAAGCAGGAAGAGTTGCGCTGGCGCACTGCCGGCGCGGCCGATCAGCCGGCCTTGCTGGCGATGCTGCAGGCGTTCTACGCCGAGGACGGCATCGCGTTCGATGCCGAGCGCGTGGCGCGCGGCCTGCAGGCGCTGCTGGCGCAGCCGACACTGGGCGAGGCGCT
>NZ_AQOK01000894.1:0-1126 GCF_000364645.1 Xanthomonas sp. SHU 308
GGCGCCGGACGGCGCGGTGGTCGGCTATGCGCTGATCACCGCCTGTTTCAGCGTCGAACTGGGCGGGCGCTATCTGCTGCTCGACGAGTTGTACCTGGGCCCGGCCGCACGCGGCCGCGGATGGGGGCGGCGCGCGGTGGCGCTGGTCGAGGCGCGCGCCCGCGCGCTGGGCGCGGACGTGCTGCGGATGGAGGTCAACCATCACAACGCCGCCGCCAAGCGCCTGTACCTGGGCCTGGGCTATCGCGACGACGCGCGCGACCAACTGAGCCGCCGGCTCGACACGGCGCCGTGATGGACCTGTTGTCCACCCTGCAATTGCGTGCTCGGCTCAACGCCGCCATCCGCGGCTTCTTCGCCGCGCGCGGCGTGCTGGAAGTGGAAACCCCGATGCTGTCGGCGGCCGGCAACACCGAGCCGAACATCGACAGCTTCCAGACCCGCTTCAGCGGCCACGTCGACGCAGGTCCGGCGCTGCGCTGGCTGCGCACCTCGCCCGAGTACCCGCTGAAGCGGCTGCTCGCCGCCGGCATCGGCGACTGCTACGAACTGGGGCGGGTGTTCCGCAACGGCGAGGCCGGCGGCCGCCACAATCCCGAGTTCACCATGCTCGAGTGGTACCGGGTCGGCTGGGATCACCGGCAACTGATCGAGGAAACCGTGGAGCTGGTGCGCACGGCGCTGGCCCTGGTCGGACGCAGTGCCACGCTGCGGGTGCTCAGCTACCGCGAGCTGTTCCAGCAGGGGCTGGGCCTGGATCCATTCGCTGCGCCGTTGGAGGCGCTGCAGCAGCCGCTACGCGAGATCCGCATCGATGCCGACGGCCTGGGCCGCGACGACTGGCTGGACCTGCTGATGACCCACCGCCTGCAGCCGGCGTTCCCGGCCGACCGCCTCACCGTGGTCCACGACTGGCCGGCCAGCCAGTGTGCGCTGGCGCGCGTGCGCGAGGACGACCCGCCGGTGGCCGAGCGCTTCGAGCTGTACCTGGGCGGCTACGAACTGGCCAACGGCTACCACGAGCTCAACGATGCCGCCGAGCAGCGCCGGCGTTTCCTGCGCGACCATGCGCTGCGTCAGGCGCGCGGCGCGGTGCTGCCGCCGCTGGACGAGCGGCTGCTGGAGG
>NZ_AQOK01000895.1:0-7489 GCF_000364645.1 Xanthomonas sp. SHU 308
CTTGCCCGACTGCGCCGGCGTCGCGGTCGGCGTGGACCGGCTGCTGATGGCAATGCGCGGCACCGCGCAGATCGGCGAGGTGCTCGCCTACGATTTCGCGCATGCCTGAACCGGCCGTCACGTGTTTTCGCGGCGCGTTGTTGCGTTGTCCACACCGATGATGGTTTGATCGGGCACGGCAAGCGCACGCTGCGCGCCAGCAGGTCTTCGTTGTTCAGGTTCTAGGCATAGGGGCAGAGCCAAGCATGAAGTGGGCGTACGGGCTCGGTGGCTGGTGTTGGCTGGGGTTGGCGGCAAGCGTGTGGCCGATGCCGTCGCCGGCGCAGGACACCGATGCGTACGATGCCGCGGTGGTCCGCTGCGAGTCGCGCGACATGACCTGGGTGCACTGTCCGATGTCCACCGACCAGGGGGTGCAACTGGTGCGGCAACTCTCCGACAACGACTGCATCCGCGGCAGCGAGTGGGGCTCCGACGCCACCGGCGTGTGGGTGACCCTGGGCTGTCGCGCCGAATTTCGTCCCAATCCGGTGGAAGCGCCGCGCAGCGCGATGCGCCGCGTGTTGCGCTGCGAGTCCGACGGGCGCCTGGAAAGCTGCCCGGTGATGTTGCGCGGCGCCCCGGTGCGATTGATGCGGCAGTTGTCGTCGGTGCCGTGCCGCGAGGAGCGCAGCTGGGGCGTGCGCCGCAACGAGATCTGGGTCGCGCGCGGCTGCCGCGGCGAGTTCGAGATCGGCGCCGCCGACGGCTCCGGCTTCCCCGCCGGTCCGCGGCCGGTGCTGTGCGAATCCAAGGGCAAGGCGCGGCGCCGCTGCGGCGTCAGCGTGCAGGATCGTGTCGAACTGCGCCGGCAATTGTCCGGCGCGCCCTGCGTGCAGGACGACAGCTGGGGCTGGGACCGCGACGGCATCTGGGTCGACAAGGGCTGCCGCGCCGAGTTCAGCGTCAACTGAGCGCTGGCGCGGCGTTGCGACACCGCGCGGCGTCCTCAATCCGCAATCGCCGGCGTTTACAATGGCGCGATGAACGCCGCCCTCGATATCGATTACGCCCGCTACGACCATATCCGCCCGATCCTGTGGACCGGCGACGCGCTGGAACTGCTGGACCAGCGCAAGCTGCCGTTCGCGGTCGAACACGTGCGCTGCACCGACAGCGACCAGGTCTCAGCGGCGATCCACGCCCTGGCCGTGCGCGGCGCGCCGGCGATCGGCATCGCTGCCGGCTGGGGCACGGTGCTGGCCGCGCGCGAGGTACAGGCCGAGAACGGCGCCGAGGCGTTGCTGAAGCTGGAGCCGGCCCTGCAGCGGCTCAATGCCGCGCGCCCGACCGCGGTCAACCTGGCCTGGGCGCTGGCGCGCATGCGCACCGCACTGGGCGCGGCCGGCAGCGACTGGCAGGCCGTGCTGGAGCGCGAGGCGCAGGCGATCGCCGAAGAGGATCTGGCCGCCAACCGGCACATGGGCGCGCTCGGTGCCGGCCTGATCGTGCCGGGTAGCGGCGTTCTGACCCATTGCAACACCGGCTCGCTGGCCACCGCCGGCTTCGGTACCGCGCTGGGCGTGATCCGCGCCGGCGTCGCCCAGCAGCGCATCGCCAAGGTGTTCGCCGGCGAGACCCGGCCGTGGCTGCAGGGCGCGCGGCTGACCGTGTGGGAACTGCAGCAGGACGGCATCGACGCCACCCTGATCGCCGATTCGGCGGCCTCGCACCTGATGAAGACCGGCGCGGTGCAGTGGGTGATCGTCGGCGCCGACCGCATCTGCGCCAATGGCGACACCGCCAACAAGATCGGCACCTACCAGCTGGCGATCGCCGCGCGCCACCATGGCGTCAAATTCATGGTGGTGGCGCCGTCGTCCACCGTGGACATGGACACTGCCGACGGCGCGCAGATCGAGATCGAGCAACGCGATCCGGGCGAGCTGTTCGGGGTCGGCGGCACCCGCACCGTGGCCGACGGCATCGCCGCCTGGAACCCGGTGTTCGACGTGACCCCGGCGGACCTGATCGATGCCATCGTCACCGAGCGCGGGGTCATCGAGCAGCCGGACCCGGCGCGCATGCGCGCCGCCTTCGGCGGCTGAGTTCCAGGGGAGCGCCGCCGCGCCCGGCAGAGGCGGCCGATGGCGCGCAAGTGCTTGTTCGCGCCGGCAAAAACCGGGCAATCGGGCGCCTGTCATGATAGAATCCGGCGGTTCGATCGACCGCCGTGCGCCCTAGGCGTGCGGCCGCGGCGGGCCCGCCTGTCGCGGGCCGGCGTGGTGGTCGATCCGCCACCAGACTTACGGAACCCGAATGGCAGAATCCGCCAAGGAAATCATCCAGGTCAACCTGGAAGACGAGATGCGCAAGAGCTACCTCGATTACGCCATGAGCGTGATCGTGGGGCGTGCCCTCCCGGATGCGCGCGACGGCCTCAAGCCGGTGCATCGCCGCGTGTTGTTCGCGATGAACGAGTTGGGCGCGCACAGCAACAAGCCCTACTACAAGTCGGCGCGTATCGTCGGCGACGTCATCGGTAAGTACCACCCGCACGGCGACCAGTCGGTGTACGACACCCTGGTGCGCATGGCGCAGCCGTTCTCGCTGCGTTACCTGATGGTGGACGGACAGGGTAACTTCGGTTCGGTCGACGGCGATTCCGCGGCGGCGATGCGTTACACCGAGGCGCGCATGTCGCGGCTCGCGCACGAGATGATGGCCGACATCGACAAGGAAACCGTCGATTTCCAGCCCAACTACGACGAAAAGGAACAGGAACCGTCGGTGATGCCGACGCGCTTCCCGAGCCTGCTGGTCAACGGCTCGGCCGGCATCGCGGTGGGCATGGCCACCAACATCCCGCCGCACAACCTGACCGAGTCGATCAACGCCTGCCTGGCGCTGATCGACAATCCGCAGATCGACGTCGACGGGTTGATGGAGCACATCCCCGGCCCGGATTTCCCGACTGCCGGCATCATCAACGGCACCACCGGCATCGTCGCCGGCTATCGCACCGGCCGCGGCCGCGTGCGCATGCGCGCCAAGGCCGAGATCGAGATCCAGGACAACGGCCGCGAAGCGATCGTGGTCACCGAGATCCCGTACCAGGTCAACAAGGCGCGGCTGATCGAGAAGATCGCCGAGCTGGTCAAGGAAAAGAAGCTCGAAGGCATCAGCGAGCTGCGCGACGAGTCCGACAAGGACGGCATGCGCATCTACATCGAGGTCAAGCGCGGCGAAGCCGCCGACGTGGTGCTGAACAACCTGTACCAGCAGACCCAGATGGAGTCGGTGTTCGGCATCAACATGGTGGCGCTGGTCGATGGCCGCCCGCAGCTGATGAACCTCAAGCAGATGCTGGAGGCCTTCGTCCGCCATCGCCGCGAAGTGGTCACCCGCCGCACCATCTTCGAACTGCGCAAGGCGCGCGCCCGCGCGCACATCCTCGAAGGTCTGACCGTCGCGCTCGCCAACATCGACGAGATGATCGAGTTGATCAAGACCTCGGCGAACCCGAACGAAGCGCGCGAGCGCATGCTGGCCAAGACCTGGCAACCGGGCCTGGTCGGCGCGCTGCTCAACGCGGCCGGCGCCGAGGCCTCGCGCCCGGAAGACCTGCCCAGCGGCGTCGGCCTGGTCGGCGGCGGCTACCAGCTGACCGAAGTGCAGGCCACGCAGATCCTGGAAATGCGCCTGCACCGCCTGACCGGCCTGGAGCAGGAGCGTCTGACCGAGGAATACAAGCAGTTGCTGGAGGCCATCGCCGGGCTGATCCGCATCCTGGAAAACCCGGACGTGCTGCTGCAGGTGATCCGCGAGGAATTGGTCAACATCCGCGAGGAATACGGCGACGCGCGCCGCACCGAGATCCGCCACAGCGAAGAGGATCTGGACATCCTCGACCTGATCGCGCCGGAAGACGTGGTCGTGACCCTGTCGCACGCCGGCTACGCCAAGCGCCAGCCGGTCAGCGCCTACCGCGCGCAGCGCCGCGGCGGCCGCGGCCGCAGCGCGGCGGCGACCAAGGAAGAGGATTTCATCGACCAGCTGTGGCTGGTCAACACCCACGACACGCTGCTGACCTTCACCAGCAGCGGCAAGGTGTTCTGGCTGCCCGTGCACCAGTTGCCCGAGGCCGGGCCGAATGCGCGCGGCCGCCCGATCGTCAACTGGATTCCGCTGGAGAACGGCGAGCGCGTGCAGGCCGTGCTGCCGGTGCGCGAGTACGCCGAAGGCCGCTACGTGTTCTTCGCCACCCGCAACGGCATGGTCAAGAAGACCCCGCTGAGCGAGTTCGCCTTCCAGCGCAAGATCGGCAAGATCGCGATCAACCTGGACGAGGGCGACGCGCTGGTCGGTGTGGCGCTCACCGATGGCGAGCGCGACGTGCTGCTGTTCGCCTCCAACGGCAAGACCGTGCGCTTCTCCGAGCGGCCCAAGGACGACGAGGCCGATGATGCGGCCATCGACGAGGCCGGTGCCGACGACGGCGCCGTGGCCGACGACGAGGCCGCGGGCGAGGAGGGCGACGACGCCCGTGGCGCGCGGCGCAAGAGCCGCGGCGGGGTCAAGCCGACCGGGCGCAGCAGCCGCGGTGTGCGCGGCATCCGCCTGGCCAAGAGCGAGTACGTGGTCAGCCTGATCGTGGCCGAACCGGCCGTGGGCCAGGACGAGGACGCCGACGACGTCGACGCCGCAGCGGACACCGAGGTCGATGCCGAGGCGCGTAACGGCGACGAGGCCGATGCCTACATCCTCACCGCGACCGAGAACGGCTACGGCAAGCGCACCCCGCTGGGCGAGTATCCGCGCAAGGGCCGCGGCACCCAGGGCGTCATCGGCATCCAGACCAGCGAGCGCAACGGCAAGCTGGTCGGTGCGGTGCTGCTGAGCACCCGCGACGAAGTGCTGCTGATCTCCGACGGCGGCACCCTGGTGCGGACCCGCGCCTCGGAAATCTCCCGCGTCGGCCGCAACACCCAGGGCGTGACCCTGATCCGCCTGTCCAAGGGCGAGAAGCTGCAGGCGGTCGAACGCCTGGATGGCTCGCTGGTCGAGGAGGACGTGCTGCCTGGCGAGGACGGCGTTGCCGAAGGCGCTGGCGAGGCGGCACCACCACAGGAGTGATCCGCTCCTGAGCGAACGACGACGCCGGCCTTGTGCCGGCGTCGTCGTTTTTAGGGATGGCCACCGCGACGATGCGGATGATTTGCTGCGAGCGTAGGCACGCGGCGTCAAGGCAGCCATTTGTACGATCGCTGCGCCGCACCGACTGCACATGCCGTCGGGTCGTCGTCGCCCTCGACGACACAGGCCGCGTGATGCCCAGGTCGATGCTGGATCACGAGGACGGCAAGGTTGCGTGTCAGCGTGTGTCAGCAGGAAACGCGCGGCATTCACCGGCTGCCTGGGATAAGGATGCGCGGCGCGCCTGCGCCGCTGCCACGGCGGATGTTCCGCGTGGCCGTGTCCTGCAAGGAGTGGCAATGAACGAATTCGAACAAACCCAGCGTCGCGGCGGCTGGCCGCTGCGCCTGCTCGGCGGCGCCTGCGCGCTGATCGGCGTGGTGCTGGCGATTGGCGGCGCCTGGCTGCTGGCGCTGGGCGGCTCCTGGTACTACCTGGTTGCCGGCCTCGGCCTGACGATCTCCGGCGTGCAACTGTGGCGCGCGCGGCGCAATGGTGCGCTGTGGTTTGCGGCGACCTTCCTGCTGTCGCTGCTGTGGGCGGCATGGGAATCGGGCACCGATTACTGGCGCTGGGTGCCGCGCATGGGCCTGATGGTGTTCCTGGCGCTGCTGCTGGCGTTGCTGCTGCCGCGGCTGGACCGGCCGTTCTCGCGCAGGTTGTCGCGCTCGCTTGCCGCGGTGCTGGCGCTGGTGTTCGTCGGTGCGTTCGCGCTGGCGTTCCTGCCGTACGGCGTGACCGAGGCCGACGGCACGCTGGCGCATGCGGCGGGCATGGCCGCGGCGCTGGCAAGCCCGCGCACCGGCGCGCAGCCGGCCGACGCGCCCGCCGATGCCGACTGGGCCGCCTACGGCCGCGACAATGCCGGCAGTCGCTACACGCCGCTGCGGCAGATCGCTCCGGGCAACGTGGCGCAGTTGCGCACCGCCTGGACCTTCCGCACCGGCGACCTGCCGGACAAGCGCTGGGGCGCGGAAACCACGCCGCTGAAGATCGGCGACAGCCTGTACCTGTGCAGCGCACGCAATCAGCTGATCGCGCTGGATGCGCGCAGCGGCCGCGAGCGCTGGCGCTACGATCCCAAGGTGGCCGACAAGGCGATCCCGTATACCGCCGCCTGCCGCGGCGTCAGCTATTACGCGGTGCCCGACGCTCAGGCTACGGCGTCGGCGGCCTGCCGCCAGCGCATCATCGAAGGCACCCTGGACGGACGCCTGATCGCGGTCGATGCGGCCGACGGCAAGCCCTGCGAGGACTTCGGCCAGCACGGCCAGGTCGACATCACCGTCGGCATGGGCTCCACGCCGCCGGGCTACGTCTCGATCAATTCGCCGCCGACCATCGTGCGCGGGGTCGTCGTCACCGGCCACCAGGTGCTGGACGGACAGAAGCGCTATGAACCGTCCGGCGTGATCCAGGGCTTCGATGCGGTGACCGGCGCGCTGCGCTGGGCCTGGGACATGACCCATCCGGACTGGACCGGCGCGCCGCCGCCGGGGCAGACCTGGACCCGTGGTACGCCCAACATGTGGACCAGCGCGGCCGGCGACGAGCAACTCGGCTACGTGTACCTGCCGATGGGCAATTCCTCGGCCGACTACTGGAGCAGTTCGCGCACTCCGCAGGAAGACCGCTATGCGACCTCGCTGGTCGCGCTGGACGTCACCACCGGCAAGCCGGTGTGGAATTTCCAGACCACCCACATCGACGTGTGGGACTACGACCTGGGTTCGCAACCGACGTTGCTGGATTTCCCGCACGACGGCACCACTGTGCCGGCGGTGCTGCTGCCGAGCAAGCAGGGCGAGCTGTACGTGCTCGACCGGCGCACCGGCAAGCCGCTGGTCGGGGTCGAGGAACGCGCGGTGCCGGGCGGCGGTGTGGAGCCGCAGCGCCGCGCCAAGACCCAGCCGTTCTCGCTGTACCACTCGCTGCGCAAGCGCGACCTGACCGAGCGCGACATGTGGGGCATGACCCCGATCGACCAACTGGTGTGCCGCATCCAGTTCCGCAGCGCCAGCTACAAGGGCATCTACACGCCGCCGGAAGCCGACCGCCATTCGATCGAGTACCCCGGCTACAACGGCGGCTCGGACTGGGGCAGCGTGGCGGTGGATCCGCGGCGGGGTGTGATCGTCGCCAACTACAACGACATGCCCAACTACAACCGGCTGGTGCCACGGGCCAAGGCCGACAAGATGGGCTGGGCGCCGCGCGACCAGGTGCGCGGCGACAGCGGCGGCGCCGAGGGCGCGGGCGATCCGCAGGCCGGCACGCCGTACGCGATCAACGTCAACGCCGGCTGGGGCCTGCC
>NZ_AQOK01000896.1:0-1705 GCF_000364645.1 Xanthomonas sp. SHU 308
GGCTGCTGTGCAAGCAGCCGCCCTATGGCGGCATCCGTGCGATCGACCTGGCCAGCGGCAAAACGCTATGGGACCGTCCGTTCGGCAGTGCGCGCGGCAATGGCCCGTTCGGCATCCACTCCGGCTTGCCGATCGAGATCGGCACGCCCAACAACGGCGGCGCCGTGGTCAGCGCCAGCGGGCTGATCTTCATCGCTGCGGCGACCGACGACCTGATCCGCGCGATCGACCTGGCCAGCGGCAAGACCCTGTGGCAGGCCAAGCTGCCGGCCGGTGGCCAGGCCACGCCGATGGTGTACGCGGTCGACGGACGCGAGTACCTGGTCATCGTCGCCGCAGGCCATCACTTCATGGAGACCAAGCGCGGCGACTACGTGATCGCCTACGCGCTGCCGCCGGCAGGCTGACGCGGGCTGCCGCTGCGAGGTCGCGATGCGGCGTCGCGGCGGCGGGACGGGGTGGATGCGGGAAGGGCGTGATTGGCCTCCTGCCGCCGATCACGCCGGTCGCCTCGCGGTGTGTCCAATCACGGGTATGCGATACGCTCAGCTTGCGCCGGCGTCTATTCCAACTGATCGCGGGCAAACGCCGCGTCCAGCGCTTCCATCGCATCGCGCGGCTTGAGCTTGTCGGCCTTCTCGAACGCCGCGGCGGCGTCTTCCTCGCGCTTGTCGCCGTACAGCAACAGCAGCACGTTGGCGTGTTCGACGTGGGCGATCGGCGCGTCCGGCACCAGCTTCAGCGCCTGCTGGATATGCTGTTCGGCGGTGGCCGCCTTCGCCCCGTAGGTCAGGCCGCCGATCATCGCGCCGACCTTGCCGATGATCTCGGCGTGGTACAGGGCCAGCGCCATGTGCGCCTCGGCATGCTTGGGCTCCAGCTCCAGGGCCGCTTCCAGCGAGGCGCGCACCTTGCTGGCGATGCCCTGCTTGAGCGCCTTGACGATGCTCAATCCCTGGCTGTAGCGGCCCAGCGCGAAGGCTTGGCGGTAGTGGCTGTTGGCCTCGTCCGGCAGCGCGGCGATCGCCGCCTCGGCCAGCACCGCGGCCTGCTGCAGCCGCTGCAACTGCTCTTTTTCGTCCTCGACCAGATAGCCGGCGTGGATGCCGATCGCCTTGACCGCGACCGAGGCGCCGAACACGCCCAGCGCCTTGCCGGCCTCGTAGGCCTGCTGGAACTGCCCCTGGTGGAACGCCCGCCAGGCCTCGATCAGCGCGGCCGACAGGGTCTGCGCGTCGTGGCCCTTGCCGGCCTTGCCGGCTGCGTCGAGCAGGGCCTGCGCGCGTGCCGGGTCCGGATAGGGTTCGCGGTCGCCAGCGTGCAGCTTGGGCCACGCTTTCTTCAGCGCATCACCAGCGTAGGCGTAGGCCTTGGCGTCGTACGGAAACGGCGCCCACGCGCCCGATTTTGCTGCCATGTGGATCTCCCTGTGCGGCGCCGGGCCACGGCGTCCGCGCCGAGCATGGCGCCGCTGCCGGCGCGTGGCAAGGGTGCGGCGCCGATAGTGTGTTTGCTCAAGCGGCCGGCGCCAGCATGGTGCGCATCGGGGCCACTGCCGGCCTCTCTGGAGATCCTGCGATGGCGACCAAGAAGCGTTCCCCCTCCGCGCTGCGGCCGGACCGGCTGAACCCGCGGCACCTGTGGCTGGCCGGACTGGGTGTGGTCGCGCTGACCCGCAAGCGCGCGCTGGCCGCCGCTGCCGATG
>NZ_AQOK01000897.1:0-2261 GCF_000364645.1 Xanthomonas sp. SHU 308
CGCGTCCGCAGTCGCGCAAGCGCGCCGCGACGGGCAAGCGCGGCGCCAAGCCGGCCGCGGCCAAGCGCAGCCCGGCCAAGCGTGTGACTGGCCGTCGTCGCGCTGGCGCCTGACCCGGCGCCTCCGTACGCATGGCGGCCGGCCACGCTCGGGCATACTCGCCGGCCACGACCTGACGAGAGACGGCACCATGCAGATCCGGCCCGCCACGCTTGACGATGCCGAGGCGATGGTCGCGGTGCAGGACGCGATCTTCGCGGCCGGCCTGCGCAAGGCGCCGACCGATCTGGCGACGGTGCGCGCGACCTACCTGCAGCATCCCGATCGTCTCCAGTGCGTGCTGGCCGAGGATGCCGACGGGCGTGTCCTCGGCTTCCAGTCGCTGCGCATCGCGCATCCCGGCAATGCCTACGACGTGGCCGAGGGCTGGGGCATCATCGGCACCCACGTCGACCCGCGCGCGGCGCGCCGTGGGGTCGGCAGCGCGCTGTTCCGGGCCACCTGTGCGGCCGCGCGCAGCGCCGGGCTGGCGCAGATCGACGCCAGCATCGCCGCCGACAATGCGCTCGGGCAGGCGTACTACGAGGCCATCGGCTTTCGCACCTACCGCACCCCGCCGGGCCTGGTCTGCAAGGTCTACCGGCTCGACGGGCCAGCCGCGCAGGCCGCCGCCGACTGAGCGGAACCGCCCCGCCTGTGCTTGCGCGCAGGGCATAGCGCTTCAATCCAGATAGGCGTCCATCAACGCGGCCAGGTGCGCGCGTTCGGCGTCGCGCAGGAACGGCGCGATCAGTTGCATCACCTGCACGATGCCGTGGCGGATCGCCACTTGCTCGTCCTTCTCGCCGCGCGCGGCCGCATAGTTGAGCCAGAACGTGGCCACCACCAGCACGTTGGTGGCCACGCCGCCGCGTTCCTGGGCGCTGGCGCGCATCGCGCCGGTCTGCGCCAGTCCCTCGAACACCGCCTGCACGCTGGCGTCGGCACGGCGCAGGATGCGCGCGAAGCGCAGGCGCAGGCGCCGGCTGCGGCTGAGGATCTCGACCAGGTCGCGGTACAGGAAGCGGTAGTCCCAGATGCACTCGAACACCAGGTGCAACTGCAGCCAGATATCCTCCAGCCCCGGCAGACGCGCGCTCGGCAGCGCCAGCGCCGCGTCCATGCGCTCCTCGTAGCGCGCGAACAGGTGCTCGATGATGTCGTCCTTGTTGCGGAAGTGGTAGTACAGGTTGCCGGGGCTGATTTCCAGCTCGTCGGCGATGTGGTTGGTGGTGACGTGCGGCTCGCCCTGCGCGTTGAACATCGCCAGGGCGGTCTCGAGGATGCGCCGCCGGGTGTCGCGTGCCATCAGGCCAGCAGCTTCTTCACCAGGTCCACGTATTTCTTCTGCGCTTCCGCCTGCGGCACGCCCTTGAGCTTGGCCCAGGCCTCGTACTTGGCGGTGCCGACGAAGTCGAAGAAGCCCGGCTTGGCGCCGCTGACGTCGCCCTCCGAGCCTTGCTTGTACAGCGCGTACAGCCGCAACAGGGTGTCGTTGTCGGGGCGCTCGGCCCGTTGCTTGATGTCCTGGACCGCTTTCTCGAAGGCCGCCTTGCTGTCTGCCATGATCCCGCTCCGCCCTGACCGGCAGGCATCACAGCACGGGCGGGAGGCCGGGTCAACGCGGGCCGCGGCCGGTGGCCGGCGCGGACGCCGCGGTTACAGCATCGAAAGTGCGTCGGCCTGGCGGCTGTCGGCGACGCGTTCGTGCGCATGCGCGGCCTCTTCGTGGGCGGCCTGCGCCTGCCGCGCCAGCGAGGCCTTGGCCGCGATGGAACGGATCGCATCGGTGACTTCGGCCAGCGGCACCTGCGTGCTGAGCCGTTGGAAGGTGTCGCGGCTGTTGTAGCCGGAACCGTCGCGCAGGTACTGCTCGTACATGGTCAGCAGTTCGGTGCAGGCGGCGGTGAGGGTTTCCATGTTGTTGCGCGCCAGGGCGTGGCCGACCTGGTCCAGGTTGTGCAGGCAGTCGGAGAGCCAGTGCAGGTCGTAGCGCGCGCTGGCCGGCTCCGGGCCGTTGTGGCCGCGGCTGTAGGCGCTGTAGCGGCGAATGCTGCGCGCCACGCGGGCGACGTGGGCGAGCAGGGTGCCGACTTCGTCGGCAATGTCGATCTGCGCCAGGGCGATGGTCGATGGCGGCGCGGCCGGGGGCGCCGCCGGTGCCGGCCCCGGCTTCGGGGAGGCGGGCGAAGGCGCCGCGGTCGGTGCGGCATTGGCGGACG
>NZ_AQOK01000898.1:0-20803 GCF_000364645.1 Xanthomonas sp. SHU 308
AATTCCACTGAACAACGTGGTGGGTTTACACAGCTAGAGCCCGCCCGCCCACCGCGCCGGCATGCCTCAGGGCGCGCTGCCGGCGCCGCTGTTGGCGTACTCGTAGAAGCGATTGGCCGAGGTGCTGCAGTTGCTGCTGCAGTAAGGACGGCCGATGGTCGAGGCGTTCCATGGCGCGCTCTTGCGGATGTGCCCGCCCAGCGTCGAGTCGCGGATCACCACCTTGCCGTTGGGCGAGGTGCCGTCGACGTAGTTGGACAGGCTGCCCACGCTCTCGTCCCAGGCCCGGCCCAGCCACACCGTGCCGCTGCCCGGGTTGCCGACCGCATCGAAGGTGCTGCCGATCGCCAGGAAGCCGTAGCTGCTGCCCGGGCGGGTACTGGGCGCGAAGATCACCCCGCCGTCGGCGGCGCCGCGGCGCGCGGCGGTGTAGCGGATGGTGCTGCCGGCGAACACCGCCACGCCCGAGCCGAAGATGAAGTCGGTGTCGCCCTCGATGGTGCCACCCTTGAAATAGGCGCGGATCACCGTGTTGGCGCTGCCGGCGCTGACCAGCAGGGTGTCCTGGTTGCCGGTCAGCACCACGTTCTCCAGCACTGCCTTGTCGCCGCGCAACGCCAGCGCCACCGCCGACTGGTTGCTGCCGCTGTAGGTGCCCTCGACATAGCTGTTGACGATCGCCAGGTTGCGCGCCTGGAACTGCGCCGCGCGCACGGTGACGGTGCCGCTGTCGGAGGTGCCGACGGTGCTGCTGGCGGCGTTGCTGGCGCACGGATGGGTGGCGCTGCCGGTGGGTTTCGGGGTGGGGTTGGCGTTGCCGAAACGGATCGTGGTGCTGGCCGGGCTGCCGCCGAGGCCGAACAGCGTGAGCGGCGGCGCCGCGGCGGGCACGCACACCACTTCGGTATAGGTGCCCGGCGCCACGCTGATGTAGCGGCGCATGCTGCCACCGGCGGCGACCGCGGCGTCCACCGCGGCCTGCACGGTGCGGTAGCGGGTGCTGCCGTCGGCGGCCACCGCGTAGTCGGCCTGCAGCAGCGCGACGCCGGCGCTTGGATCCCAGTTGTCGGTGACCAGCGCGCCGATCGGTCCGGCCTGGGCCAGGTGGCGGGCGACGGTCTGGTTGGCCGCCTCGCTGCTGGTCAGTTGCGGGCGCGACGCGGTTCCGGTCAGCGCCGGGGCATCGGTGACGACCCCGGCCGCCAGGGCGAGGGTGGAGGAAAGCAGCAACCAGCGCGATACGGTCATGGGAAGCCTCCGCTCAAGGATAAGGGCCCGCGGCAACGCTTGGAATGATACCGGTGTCATCCGGTCGCCTGATCCGGCGTCGTCAGCGGACCGGCGATGGTAGGGGCGTTCGCCCGTCGATGCCGGCCGATGTCGCAGCCAGAGCTCGGTTATGTCGCTTCCATCACGATCGCGGATCCGCCGCACGCGCGGCGAGGCGGTTGGCATGGGCGTGGAGGGCGATTTCCAGGCCGAAAGGCGACGGCTGCAGGTGTTCCAGACCCGGCGGCGGCGGACGGTCGCCGCACTGCGGCATGGATCTGCGCGCGGTGTGCCGACCCTGAGTGGTGGCGTGACGGGGTCGTGAATTTGGATACGAGCGGCGCCGCGACGTGCGCTACGCTCGACGCGGATCTCATCTGGAAGCCCGTCGATTGAAGCGCCTGTGCCGTTGGTGCTGCCTGTTGCTGTGCCTGGGGCTGGTCGGGTCGGCGCTGGGGCAGGAACTGTTGTTGCAACGGCTGGCCGCCGACCCTCCGGCATCGGAGGTGGTGGCGGGGCGTGACGATGCCGCGTTCGCCGATGCCGGCCATGGTGCGATCCTGTACGAGCGCAGCAAGCAGCCCACCTGGTGGCGGATCCGTGCCGACCGTGCGATCGGTCGCGACGGCCAGCCGCAACTGGTGTTGCAGTCGCCGTATCTGACCCGGGTCGAGGCCTGGGTGCCGGGGCGCACCGGGCCGACCCGGCACGCGATCTACGGCGCCGACGCCGACCTGCGCTACTCCACCCGGGCCCTGGTGATCGCCTTGCCGCAGGGGTCGCCGGCCGGTGCCTCGATCTGGCTGCGGGTGCACGCGCCGGCGGCGATGCCGATGCCGGTAGGCATCGCGCCGCTGGCGCAGGTGCAGCGCGAGGATCTGCACTATGTCGGCTGGCGCGCCTTCATCCTCGGCTCGACCGCGGTGCTGGCGATCCTGGCGATCGCGTTGTGGGCGCGTCTGCGCGAGCCGATCTACGGCTACTTCACCGCCAACGTGATGTGCGTGCTGCTGTACCTGCTCGGCCTCGGCGGCGAGGCGCGCGCGGTGCCGGGCCTGGCCAGCGTGTTCGCGTCCTCGCCGACGCCGATGCGCATCGTCGCCGCGCTCGGCGGCTTCTTCATCATCACCTTCCAGCGTCGGCAACTGGAGATGCGCCGGCAACTGCCGCGGCTGGACCGGGTGCTGCGGCTGTGCGCGTGGTTCCTGCTCGGCATCGCCGTGGCCTGCCTGCTGTCGGACGCGGCGGTGCTGAGCGTGCTGGGCAATCTCGGGCTGATCGTCGGTGCGGCGCTGCTGCTGCCGTGTTGCCTGCTGCTGGCCTTGCGCGGGCAACGCTACGCCTGGCCGCTGCTGGCTTCGTGGACGCCGCTGTGGATGCTGTGCGTGCTGCGCTGCCTGGAACTGACCGGGTGGTTGCGCCTGGACGTGGCCGCGCCGGTGCTGGCGCATGGCATCAGCCTGGCGCTGGCGATCTCCTGCCTGCTGGTGACCTTCGGTCTGGCCGAGCAGATCCTGGAACTGCGTCGCGACCGCGACCGCGCCAGCCGCATGGCGACGGTGGACGAACTCACCGGCCTGCTCACCCGCGCGGCGCTGCAGCAGCGCCTGGCCGAGGCAATGAAGGACGCCGCGCGCCACGCGCAGCCGCTGGCGCTGGCCTACATCGACATCGACGATTTCAAACGCATCAACGACGTCCATGGGCACGCCGGCGGCGACGCCTGCCTGCGCTGGGTCGCCGCCTGTGCGCGGGCACGCCTGCGCAGCAGCGACACGCTCGGCCGCCAGGGCGGCGACGAGATGCTGCTGCTGATGCCCGGCGCCACCCTGGAGGCCGCGCGGCGCGTGGCCGAGGACATCCGCCAGCACGTCGCCGCGCAGCCGCTGCCGCGCGAAGGCCAGGCGCTGTCATGCACGCTGAGCGTCGGCGTGGCGCAATGGCAGCGCGGCGAGAGCGTGGCGGCGCTGTTGCAGCGGGCCGATGCCGCGCTCTACGCCAGCAAGGCCGCCGGCCGCAACCGCGTCAGTGTTTCCCCATCCACCGCGTCACCCACCAAGGAGCCTCAGCCATGACTGCACAGCCCGCTTTGCCCGCGTTCGCTCCCGATCAGTTGCAGGTCGGCGACATCCTGTTGCAACTGGGCTGCGGCCCGGTCTCCGAACTGATCGCCTGGTGCGGCGACAGCATCTACAGCCATGCCGCCATCGTCGCCGATCAGGGCGATCTGATCGAGGCGGCGGCCAGCGGCGTGCGCCGCTATCCGCTGTCGCAGCGGCTGACCGACACCACCAACTACCTCATCATCGACGCCTACCGGCCGCTCAGCTACGCCTGCGTGGCGCTGGACGACGCCGATCGCGCCAGCGTGCTGGCCAAGGCGCAGTCGCTGCTGGGCGTCCCGTACCCGCTGGACAGCCTGGCCACGCTCGGCCTGCTGGTCGCCATCCGCGGCAAGTGGCCGCAGCACTGGCTGGCGCGGATCGTGGTGCGCGAGGCGCTGGACCATCTGGTCCGCGACAACCCCTCGCACATGGTGTGCAGCGAAGTGGTATACCGCGCGCTGGCCGAATGCGATGCGACGCCGCCGGGCCGGCTGGCGCCGCAGATCGTGCTCAGCGGGCCGACCCATATGCCGTTCCCGCACCTGGACTGGAAGGCGTTGTGGGAGGAAGTGTGGCAACTGCTGCATCCGCACCGGCAGCAGGCGCTGGGCGATATCGCGCAGCGCCTGGCGGCGGTGGAGGGCGCACCAGCCAGCCTGGCCGCCTCGGCGCTGACCACGGTCGCCGACGACGACCTGCTCAGCCGCGCCAACGCTGTCCGCGCCGGCCTGGGCCTGCCGCCGCTGGCGCCGGTCACCGATCAGGTGGAAGACAACGGCAGCCTGCTGCGCGAAGCCGGCGAAGAAGCGCCGGGCGCGCCGTTGCCGCATCCCAATCCCAAGCTGGTCATGCCGCTGGATCTGGCCAACAGCCCCTCGCATGTGGTGCTGGGGCGCCTGCTTGAGGTGCCCACGTCGGCGTAGCTGAAAGGCTGCGCCCGTACCCTCATCCGCCCCTTCGGGGCACCTTCTCCCGAGGGGAGAAGGGAGAGCGCTTGCCCCTCTCCCATTGGGAGAGGGGCGGGGTGAGGGTGCTGCCTCCCGGCCACGCGCGCCAACGCACCTGACCCACCAGCCCTTTACTGCTGCTTTGTCCGCTCCAGTACCAACAGTGGATCGATGCGCACATCGAACCAATTCATCCCCCAATGCAGATGCGGCCCGGTCGCACGACCCGTGGCACCCACTGCGCCGATCACCTGGCCCTGGGCGATGCGGTCGCCGACTTTGACGTCGATCCGCGACAGGTGCAGGAAGTTGGAGCTGACGCCATAGCCGTGATCCAGCAGCACGGTGCCGCCGGTGAGGTACAGGTCGGGGGCCGCGAAGGTGATCACGCCGGCGGCCGGGGCCTTGACCGGGGTGCCGGTGGGCACGGCGATGTCCATGCCGGAATGCCCGGCGCCGGGCTGGCCGTTGTAGACCCGGGCGTTGCCGAAGCGGCCGCTGATGCGGCCCTGCACCGGCCAGATGAAGGGCGCGGCGAAATCGGTGCGCGGGTCGTCGCGGTCGCGCGCGGCGGTGACCTGGGCCTGTTCGCGCTTGATCCGCTCGGCGATTGCCGGCGGTGGGTTCACCGTCTTCGGCGGCACCCCGTTGACCTGTTCCAGCGGCCAGTCGCGCGGCGTCACCGCGATCTCGACCGTCTCGGTCCCGCCATCCGGGCGCTGCACGGCGATGCGCAGCGGACCGCGCTCGTCGCGGCCGATGCCGAACACCACGCTGCCGTAGTCGCTGACCCGCAGGGTGCGTCCGGCGTACTGCACGTGGCTGCCGGGCGCGACCTTGCCGATCACCAGCGCGCCCTGCGAGGCGCTGCGCGGGAACACGCTGCGCGCTTCGGCGCCGGCCGTGGCCGGCGTCTGCGCGTGCAGCGCCGGGGCGAGCGGTGCGGTCAGCAGGACCAGCGCTAGTGCGGCGCCGGCCACCAGGGCGCCGCGCATCAGCGGTCGAACGCCAGGCGCTGCCCGTTGGGGGTGCCGACCAGGCGGGTCCCGTCCCAGGCCAGCACGCCGTTGACCCAGGTCGCGGCGATCCTGGAGCGGAAGCTGCGGCCTTCGAACGGCGACCAGCCGCACTTGGACAGCACGTCCTCGCGGCGCACGGTGAACGCGGTGTCGTCGATCAGCACCAGGTCGGCGTGGTAGCCCTCGCGCAGGAAGCCGCGTTCGTGCACGTCGAACAGCAGCGCCGGCGCGTGCGCGAACTTGTGCACCACCTGGGCCACGCTGAGCCGGCCCTCGTGGACCAGCTCCAGCGCCGCGACCAGCGCGTACTGCACCAGCGGCAGGCCGGACGGCGCCTGCGCGTACGGCTTGCTCTTCTCTTCCCAGGTGTGCGGGGCGTGGTCGGTGGCGAGCACGTCGATCACGTCCTCGGCGATCGCGCGGATCAGCGCCTCGCGGTCGCGGGCGTCCTTGATCGCCGGGTTGCACTTGATCAGGTTGCCGAGCGTGGCGTAGTCGGCGCGGTCGAAGCGCAGGAAATGGATGCAGGTCTCGGCGGTGATGCGCTTGCCCTGGATCGGGCCGGGGGTGAACAGCGCCAGCTCGTCGGCGGTGGAGATGTGCAGCACGTGCAGGCGGGTGCCGTGCTTCTTCGCCAGCGACACCGCCAGCTGCGAGGACTTCAGGCAGGCCTCGCGCGAGCGGATGTCCGGGTGCATGTCCGGGGTCAGCGCCTCACCATACTTTTCCTTGAACGCCGCCAGGGTCGCATCGATGGTCGGGGTGTCTTCGCAGTGGGTGATGATCGGCGTCGGCGCGTCGCGGAAGATCGCGTCCAGGGTCTGCGGGTTGTCGACCAGCATGTTGCCGGTGGAGGCGCCCATGAACACCTTGATGCCGGGCGCGGTCTTCGGGTCCAGGGTCTGGATCGCGGCCAGGTTGTCGTTGCTGGCGCCCAGGTAGAAGCCGTAGTTGCCCCAGGCGCGGCCGTGCGCGGCGTCGTACTTGGCCTGCAGCGCGGCGGCGTCGAGCGTCGGCGGATTGGTGTTGGGCATGTCCATGAAGCTGGTCAGGCCGCCGGCCACCGCCGCCGCCGATTCGGTGGCGATGTCGCCCTTGTGGGTCAGGCCGGGTTCGCGGAAGTGCACCTGGTCGTCGATCATGCCGGGCAGCAGCCAGCGCCCGGCGGCATCGACCACGGTCTCGCCCTCGCGCGCGGCCAGCTGCGGGGCGATCGCGGCGATGCGGCCGTCGGCGATGCGCAGGTCGCCCTGGGTTTCGCGGCCTTCGTTGACCAGGCGCGCGTTGACGATCAGTGTGGAAGCGGACATCAGTGTTTTCCTTGGCAGCGGCAGGGTGGCGGCGCCGTGGGGTCGGGCACCGGGTCGAACCCGCCAGGATGGAAGGGGTGGCAGCGGCCGACGCGGCGGGCGGCCATCCAGCCGCCGCGCAATGCGCCGAAACGGGCGATGGCGGTCACCGCATACGCCGAGCAACTGGGCACGAAACGACAGCGCGGTCCCAGCAGCGGGCTGATGAAGCGCTGGTACAGGCGCAGCAGGGCGATGAGAGCGCGGGCGATCACATCACCATGATATGCCACTGTGCTGGACTAGGCGGGTCGCTCGGCGTATACGCCGCGTTGTTGCCGCGGGGGGTAGGGTAGGCTATAAAGGCCCGCTTTCCCGGGCCCCGGGAAGACCAAGGAAGAGCGTTCGTGGCTGCTAAAAAACCTGCAAAGAAGGCCGTCCAGGCCGCCAAGAAGCCTGCCAAGCCCGTCGCCAAGAAAGCGACGGTGTCCGCCGCCAGCAAACCGCTGAAGAAATCCGCGCCTGCGAAGTCGGAAGCCAAGGCCGCGCCGGCCAAATCGGCCAGCAAGGCCGTGGCCAAGAAGCCGGCGGCCAAGCCGGTCGCTGCGGCGCCGGCCAAGTCCGCTCCTGCCAAGAAGGCCCCGGCCAAGAAGGCGCCTGCCAAGCCGGTCGCCCCGGCCAAGGCCGCCGTCAAGCCAGCGCCCGCCGCCAAGCCGGCAGCGAAGACGCCAGCGGCCAAGCCTGTGGCCAAGACCGCGGCCGCTCCCGCCAAATCCAAACCGGCCACCGCCTCTGCCGCACCTGCGGTGACCACCTCCGTACCGAAGCCGGCGCCCAAGCCGGCTGCGGCCAAGCCTGTCCCGGTCAAGCCCGCCGCGCCTGCCGCAGCACCGGCCCCCAAGCCCGTTGCCGCCAAGTCCGCCGCGCCGTCGACCCCGCCACAAAAGAATCCCGTGTCCGTTTCGAAATCCTCCGCGAAAACCCCCACCAAGTCCGAATCCACCCCGAAGGCGCCGGTCGCCAAGCCCACCGGCAAGGTCGCCGTGGCCGTGACCGCCAAGTCCAACACCCCGGCCAAGCCGGCCAAGTACAAGGTGGTCGAGTACAAGACCGACGACGCCACCGGCCGCCCGATCCTGCCCAAGGGCTACAAGCCGGCGGCGGACGAGGAGTACATGAGCGCGCTGCAGCAGGAGTACTTCCGCCAGCGCCTGCTCACCTGGCGCGCCGACCTGGTCGAGGAATCCAAGCAGACCATCGAGAACCTGCGCGACGAGGTCCGCGACATTGGCGACGAAGCCGAGCGCGCCACCCGCGAGACCGAGAACTCGCTGGAACTGCGGACCCGCGACCGCTACCGCAAGCTGATCGGCAAGATCGACAGCACCCTCAAGCGTCTGGATGCCGGCGACTACGGCTACTGCGTGGACACGGGCGAGGAAATCGGCCTGGAGCGCCTGGAAGCGCGTCTGACCGCCGAGCGCACCATCGACGCGCAGGAGCGCTGGGAGCACCTGCAGAAGCAGCAGGGCGACTGAGCGATCACCGCCTTCAATGCGTCAAGGCAAGGCCCCGCTCACGCGGGGCTTTGCGTTTTGGTCACCTCATCGCCGGTCTAGGCAGTTCGCCTGTCGGCGATGCCGCACGCCGCGGAGGCGATGCCGCCTCCCCAAATCGGCCCCGCGGCATCGACGTGATGCTCGGCCATGGGCCGATCCTGCTGCTGGGCCACCTGCGGCTGTGCGGGTGATGCGTCGAGGTGGCTGTCCCTCAGCATGGGCGGCGGCGCCTTCAGCGCACCCCGTTGACCAGAGCGCTTTTCGCGTCCTTGACGAGATCCAGGCCGAGCGGACTGAAGTTGTAAAGGTCCTCCTTGGTGGCTGCGATGTTCAGCCCGACGATGGCCGAGGTGTCCGGATCCACATCCACGGCCAGCGGCATGGCGGCGAACTGCACATAGTCTCGGCTGGCGTTCCATTGCGCATTGCCACCGATCGCCTGGAGGAGGCGATCGATGTGGGTGCCGACCGGCTGGCCGAGCAGGTCGAAGGGCAGGGGAACTTTCAGATCGGCGAAGGCGATTAGGTTGATGACACGGTCATTACGGAAGCGTAAGGCCAGCTGACTGTAGACGAGCGTGCCAACCGGACGCGGATGCCGAGCCAGTTGCGCTTTGAAATCGCGCGGGTACAGGTACATCACGCTGAGCGTGTCCGGATGCTCGGCATCGTCGCGGGTGATGTCAGGCTGGCCGAGTAAGGCCAGGACCTGTTGCTTGTGCATGCCAAGCGCGACCGGGCCGATGTGCGTGCATGGAGCGGGTAGGGTGGACGCATTACTGGAGGCAGCGAAGGCCTGGTGGAGCCCGCGGGTACAGGCAGCGGCGTCGTTGCCGGTGGCGTTGGCCTGTGCGACGGCCATGCCGAATACAAGGATGCCGAACAGCGAAAAGGAGCGGTGTGGCATGGGGCATCTCCGGTGGTGGATCGCGCGTGGGCGAGGCCGGGAGCGCTCCCGGCCCCGCCCAAGGATGAATTAGTGGTTGTTGGGATCCCAGCCTTCGCGGTGCCCGTAGGCGGTGATGAACGCGTTGCGCTGGTCGCTGTTCAACGATGACCACTGATCGGACGGATTCAGGCCCGAATTGGTGGTGATCGTGGTGATCATCTCCGAGGTCGGATTTTCGCTCGGCGGCGACCAGCTGGTGATGAGGTCACTCAGCGTGGCGGTGCCACCGGCGTTGTTGTTGAGGCGGTCCATGTTGGCCGCCGCGGCGTCCAGACCGGCTTGCGGGCTGGAGAAGATCGCAAAGCCGCGGTCGTCGCCGAGCGTGCCGTGATTGTCCGCGAACGTGCCGGAGCGGATGTCGAGCGGGTTGTTGTCACGGTTGGGATGGGTGCCGGTGACATCATGCGTGGTGCCATCGGCCGCGGTATAGGTCACCGTGGTGCCGCTGGCCGACGCGGACGTCGCGGGCTTGTCGTTGCTGCCGGCACCGTCGCCATCGCTGCCATCACCGTCGCCACCGTCGCCGTCTCCGTCGCCACCATCACCGTCGCCACCGTCGCCTTCACCGCCTTCGCCTCCCTCGCCACCTTCTCCTCCCTCACCGCCTTCGCCTCCTTCACCGCCTTCACCGCCTTCACCGCCCTCGCCACCGCCCTCCGATTCGACCGGTGCGATTTCGTCGCTGATGGCCATCTGGGCCGTCGTAGTCTTGTGCATCGCCATGTGGTGATGGTGATGGGTCTTGGCTTTGGCGTGGTGGGTTTTCTTGTGCGCCTTGGCGTGGTGAATCGAACTGGACAACGGATGCGCGCCGATGGATGTGCGCGTGCCGCCTGCAACCATATCGATTTCGATGATATCGAGCGTTCTCATGTTGATCCTTGAACAGAGGTGCGGGAAAAGCGCCGTTCCCGCTTCGGCTGATCCGTTGCGCGCGGCGTGGCCGACGATCGGATCGGTTCATGCTGCGTGCGGCACGTCCCAGGGCGCGGGCAGGGCGTAGGCCCGGTCTTGCGCGTGGGGAGGCGTTCGAACGCAAGAAACGTGGAGCATGCGGCTGCGCCAGGCGACAAGGACGACGCCGCCATGTCGCACGCTGCGCCGCGCGTGGGCTGCAACACCAGGGCGAACCGCGGGAGCGGGCACCGTGCGGTTCCCCGCACTGCGTCCTGCAGCAATGGCGTCAGCGCCTATCCGGCGGCTACATCTGCTGGGTGGTCGTCGCCCCCTCGCTGGAGCACACCAAGGCCAGCTCCAGGCGGCGGACCGTCCAATGCGACGGGGTATCCATCGTCCCGGTCGCATGGACGTGATAGGACGGGCAGTCGGCATCCTCCTCCGGGTTGTTCTTGATGTCGCAGTTGCCTTCGATCAGGAAGGCGTTGCTCCCTTCGGCGCCGGTGCGAACAAATTTCAGCGCAGGACAGTCCGCGAACAGCCTCGACAGGACGATGTCGTTCTTCAGCACATAGGCGATCGCCTGTTCTCCGCCTGCGTGAGACGAGGCTTGCTTCGCCTGCGACGATCCTTGCACGGCGACGGCGAGCGCCAGGGTCATGCAGATGCGCGGTAACCAGAAAGACTTCATACGCAGAGCTCCGATGGGCGATTGTCTCCCGGGCTGGCGTGCGCCGGCCCGGGAGAGGGTGGGGTGCGTGTTACTTGAAGACGCTGATGTGGACGTGGGTGGTGTCGCTGGTCTCGCGGCTGGCGGCGGTCCAGTCCGCGGTGGGACTGGAGCGGATGAAATTGCCCGCAGGGCCTTCCACGTAGCTCACGTTGGGATTGGCCATCGCCGCATTCTCCAGCGCCTGGGCGTTCTGGAGGCCTTCGCCGCTCGTCCCGACATGGACGTCGTTGATGATGTTGATGTCGACGGCGTTGCCCGTGTAGTGGGCGGAATTGGGGTTGTGGCTGCCGTTGGTCGTGGCCGAGATATCGATGCTGTCGACGCTCTGGTCGCCGTCGAGCACCGAGCCCAGGGTCGAGGCCATTTTGGAGGTGACCGGGTTGTTGCTGCTCGAGCCGTCCTGGGTGTTCTGGTAAGTGATCGAGACCGTCCTGCCATCGGACGTCGTATGGCTGCTGCCTATGCTGGTATCGGCCGGGCCGTTGCCGTCGGCATCGTCGCCGTCGTCGTAACCGCCGCTGCCATCGCCTTCGCCGCCTTCGCCTCCCTCACCACCTTCACCGCCTTCACCGCCTTCGCCTCCCTCGCCTCCCTCGCCACCTTCACCTCCCTCGCCACCTTCACCGCCTTCCCCTCCCTCTCCGCCTTCGCCGCCCTCACCGCCTTCACCGATCGGTTCGACCTCTTCCATCCGTGCCATCTGCATGGTCGCGGACTTGTGCATCGCGGCGTGGTGGTGATGGATCCTGGCCTTGGCGTGGTGGGTCTTGTTGTGCGCCTTGGCATGGTGGATCGAACTGGACAGCGGGTGTGCGCCGATCGATGTGCGCGTCCCGCCTGCGACCAGGTCGATTTCGATGATATCGAGTGTTCTCATGGTGATCCTCGAACAGGTATGCGGGGAAGAGGCCGTCCTCGCTTCGGCTGATCCGCGTACGCGACGAAGGCGCCGCATGCGTGGACCGATCCCGTTCACGCGTGCCGCACGTCAGGATGCGGCGAGGGCGGGGCACGCGGACTGCGCGTGCACGTCGCTCAGGCGCTCAAAGGCATAGAGATGGTTCATGTAGGTGGACACGTAGATGCGCCGTTCGTCAGGCGAGATCGCGACACCGTTGGTCACTGCGTCGGGCAACTGCAGCACGCCCACGGTTTCGAGCGTGTCGATGTCGATCTCGACGACGCGGCCGCCGTTGCTGCCGACGATCACCCGGTTGCCGATCCGCTTGGGCGAGGCGTACACGCGCGAGCGCAGGTTGATCTTCTTGATCAGTTGCATCGTGTCGATGTTGATCACGTACAGATGGCGGTCGCCCGAGCCACAGAACAGCTTGTTGCCGGCGAACAGCGGCGTGGTGTAGCAGATTTCGTCTGTCTGCCACTCGCCACGCTTTTCGCCGGTGGCGACATCCAGCACGTAGATGGACTTGTCGAACGAGGCGAAGGCGGTCAGCCCGCGACGTTCGTCCACCGCCGGCGCGTACTTCACCGAGCGCCGCGTCTTGAAGCGCCAGGCGATGCGTCCTGTCCTGGCGTCGAGCGCGAGCGTCTCATGGTCCGCGCTGCCCCAGATCACCAGGTCGCCGCCTTCCCAGTAACCGGGCGATCCGTGCTGCAGCTTCTGCACCTGGTGCTCCCAGATCTTTTCGCCGGTGTCCATCGCATAGGCGGCGAGGCTGCCCTGCGCCCATGGGCGGACATATTCGATGCCCACGTACATCAGCTTGTGGCGCGGCACCAGCAGCGGCGAAGCCCCGACCCAGTCGCCGTCCGGATGTGTCCAGATCTCCTCGCCGCTGGCCGCATTGAGGCAGTAGACGGTGCCGTTGTACGCGCCGAAGTACAGGCGTCCGTCATGGTAGGCGGGGCAAGACCAGATGCCCTTCTTGGTGTACGCCGCACCGGTCACCGGGTATTCCCAGACCAACCCGCCGGTCTCGGCGGAGAACGCCTGCATCTTGGCGGCGTCGCAGCCGCGGTAGATCATGTCGCCGACCAGCAGCGGCGCGGACTTGGGGACCACGTGGAAGGCGAAGCCGCCCGGCGTCGCCGTCCGCCAGAGTTCGCGATACGCCTGGGTGGGATGCGGCGCGCTTTGTTCCGGCGGCAGGTCGAAATCCTTGAGCGTGAACAGTGTTTGCACCGAGATCGCGTGCGTCTTGCGCCACTGCATGCCGGCCTTGGACAGGAAATCGACCACCACGAACACCTCGTCGAGCGCGTGTCCGGCCGCCGCAATCACCGCACGCGCCTTCTCGGCGCTGTTGCCGGAATTGAGCGAGTCGTCGACCAGCACGATGGGCAGGTCGAGCACATCGCCCTCGATGGCGTTGCCCATCCCCGTGGTCTTGCGATCCTTGCGAATGATGAAGCCGTTGACCGGGCCGCGTTCTTTGGGGGCGGTCAACAGCAGCGCGGTGAGCAGCGGGATCGCCGCGGTTTCCAGGCCGCCGAGCTGGAAGGGTGGGCGCGCGGCGTTTCGCTCCCAGAACGCTTCGGCGATCTGCTCGAGCGCAGCGCGTCGCATGAACACCCGGCGCAGATCGAACAGCCAGAGGTAGGAGCCACCCTTCTTGGTGATGAGGGGGATGTTCTCGGCGCTGGTGTGCAGGCCGACGGTCTGGATCAGGTCCCGAAGCGATTGCATGGTCATCGTGCAGCCCTGCTGGGAATGGGAGGATGTGGGTGATGGCGGATCAGGGAGACGCCGGAGCGTCGACCGAGCCGAGATAGCGCTCCACGGCCGGTCCCCAGATCGTGGAACCTCCGTGGCCGAAGAACAGGTGGTGACCGTCATCGCCGAAGGCGGCCGGCGTCACCAGGACGGCATGGCCGCCTGCCTCGGTGAAGGCGCGATGCAGCGACGCGGCGAGTTCAGGCCCGAAGAAGCTGTCGTTGGCCGTGTAGATCCACAACATCGGCGTGGTGGCCTGTTGGCCGAACGTGGTGGCTGCCGCGATCAGCCTGTCAGGATGGCAGTTGCTGTTGGGCCGGTCGTGGAAGTGGCCGCCGCGCCCGCCGGCCATGTTGACGAATGCGCCGACGTTGGGATGCGGCAGGGTCTCGTACGCCAACGTGCCCCAGCCGCCCGCCGACTGGCCGACCACGACGGCGCCGGTCGGGCTGTAGTCGGGCAGCGCGGTCAGGACGTCCACGATGCGTTTGAGCTGGCGTGCGGTTTCCAAGCCGGCCTTGACGTAGTCGGCGCGGTCGCAGCCGTCATAGCCCTCGCTCCAGGGACCGCCGGTGGCGCCGTAGCCGAGGCGCAGGACCAATGCCACGGCGTAGTGGCGTCGCAGGAACCAGCGCACCGATTCGCCATCGCAGGTTTCCAGCGTCATGCCGGGTCGATCGGATGCCTTGGCCGGTGAGCCGTGTGCGATGACCACGACTCGCGGGCGGCGGACACCGACAGGGCGGCACAGCCGTCCCTGCAAGGTCCAGGGATGTCCGTCCGGATCGGCGATGGGGATCTGCAACGGTTCACCAAGATCGGCACGCGTGCCGCCGAAACCGCTCGCCGAGGCGATGCAGGGCGCCATGGCGCATGACAGCAGTGCGGTCGTGGTCAACATGCAGCGCAGGCAGGCAGACGACATGGTGGATGTTCCCGGTGGGTCGGTATCAGCGCCGGACGCGCCGCATATGGAAGGTAATGGTCGAGCACAGCGTCGGGCACTCCCGCGCCGGGGCACGCGAGGCACGGGTGACGGCGCCATCGAACAACACCAGCCGACCAGGACGCGGGCGGATCGAGATGCACTCGCGCGCAGTGTCGTAGAACACGGTTTCACCCGCCCAGTCGTCTTTCCATTCGGCGCTGGCATAGAGCAAGGCGACACGCTCCTGATCCGACGGCTTGGCGTAGTGATGCGCCACGCCGTCCTGTCCATGCGTGTGGCCGGTCACGTAGGCGCGGACCAGGCCGTAGTCCTGCGCCAGGTTGTCCTTGATCTGCGTCCAGAGTTCATGCAGCGGTTCCATGCCCGGAGTTGCGGCGAGGACGTCGTCGTGGATCGCACGCTCGTGCGCTTTGCGGCTGCCGCACAGATGGATATGCCAGGACGGCGCGGCGTCGCCGAGCAATCCTGGATAGATGCCGTAGGACCAGCCGCCGCGACCGCGCAGCAGTTCCGGCAGATGCTGGACTTCGACGAAATTGTTGACGACTTGCAGGGACGACGCTTCCGGCGCTGACACGATGGCGACCTCACGTTGGCGATACGGGATGGGACGATGTGGCACGGCGAACTGGCCGCCGTGCCGGCGGCAAGCTATGAGGTGACGGGCGCGCGTGGCGCATGCGCCGCAGGCTGGCGCGTGCGGACTGCTCCTTCGTGCAATTCGATGACGCGATCGGCGTGCGCGATCGTTTCGGGGCGGTGCGCGATGACGATGCGGGTGATGTTCAGGGCCTTGATCGCCTGGTTGAGCTGGCGTTCCAGCGCCAGATCCAGATGGCTGGTCGCCTCGTCCAGCACCAGGATGTGCGGGCGCCGGTACAGCGCGCGCGCCAGGAACAGGCGTTGTTGCTGGCCGCCGGAGAGCGAGGATCCCATGTCGCCGACCAGGCTGTGGTAGCCCATCGGCATGGCCATGATGTCCTCGTGTATGCCGGCCAGGCAGGCGGCCTCCTCGATGTCCTGCGGCGTGGCGAGTACGTCGAACATGCTGATGTTCTCGGCGATCGAACCGGTGAACAGATGGTCGTCCTGCATCACGCTGCCGGTGATCGCGCGGTAGCGGGACTTGCCGAGCCGGCGCAGATCGAGGCCACCGATCTCGATCGCGCCCTGTTGCGGATCGAGCAGGCCGAGCAGTACTCTCACCAGGGTGCTCTTGCCGCACCCGGATGGGCCGACGATGGCGACCGATTCGCCTGCCTGCACCGCAAAACTGCACTCGCGCAGGATCCAGGGCTCGCCTTCGGCATAGCGGAAGCTGACCTTGTTGAAGGCGATGCTGGGCTGCGGCAGCGGACCCGCGTGCTCGCTGGTGGCGTGGGCCTCGGGTGGCGTCAGTACGATGTCGGCCAGTCTTTCGGCCTGCAGACGCAGCATGCGCAGTTCGATCGCATAGTCGACCAGGCTGGCGACGCGGCTGCTGAACTGGTCTCCGTAGGCCACGAAGGCGGTCAACATGCCGACGGTGAACTGGCCTTTCAATCCCAGCCAAGCACCCAGCCAGAGCACGCCCAGGCGCTGCGCGCCTGCCGCCAGGTTCTGCAATGCGGTGAACAGCATGTCCAGGCGTTGCACGGCGATGGACGTGTTCAGCGTGTCGGTCGCAGCGTTGAGGTAGCGCGCGGTCTGCTCGGCCTCCTGGTTGTTCAGGCGGATCGTCTGCACGCCGCGGACCGCCTCCAGGAATCGGCTGTGCTGCTTGGCGGTGACGGTGATCTGGCTGAGGTTGGCCTCGCGGTAGACGCGGAAGTACAGCAGCCGAAGTGCCGCATACACGGCGACCGCACCGAGGACGATGGCCGACAGCAATGGGCTGTAGACGAACAGCACGACCAGGGTGACGCTGGCGAGCAGCCCGTCGAGCAGGATCTCGACGAAGCGGGTGGTGAGCGTCTGCTGGATCGTGTCGATCGCACCGAAGCGGGACACGATGTCGCCGAGATGGCGCGTGCCGAAGTAGGACTGCGGCAGACGCAACAGATGCTGGAACACATTACCGGTCCAGCCGAGGTTGAAGTGCGTGCTGAGCCACATCACGGTCCAGCTGCGCAAGGCCGAGACGAGTGTTTCGAGCACGATCAGCAGTGCGAAGCTCAGGCCGAGGAACGTGAGCAGGTCGTGGTCGCCATCGGCGATCACCTGATCCACCACAAGTTGCATGAACAAGGGCGCCAGGAGCGCGAAGACTTCCAGGACCAGGGCCAGCCCGAAGATCTGCGCCAGTCCGCGGCCCAGGCCCTGCACCGAGCCGGCGAGCGCGCGCAGCGACACCGGCGGCGTCTCGCGCTGGCGCTGAAAGGTCGGCCCTCTGGAAAACTCGATTGCCACGCCGGTGAAGTGCCTGCCGACGTCGCTCATGCTCAAGTTGCGCACGCCGACCGCGGGGTCGTGTACGACGATCCCGTGCTTGCCGACGCTGCGCAGCACCACGAAGTGATCCATGTCCCAGTGCAGCACGCAGGGCGTCTGTAACTGACCGAGCTCTTCCAGGTCCAGCCGAAGTGGCCGGCATTGCAGCCCAAGCGCATGCGCGATCTCGATCAGGCGTCGCGCGGTCATGCCCTTCAGCGACAGACTGAAGCGGCGTCGCAGCGCGGGCAGATCGGTATGGTGTCCGTGATAGCCGGCGATCATCGCGATGCAGGCCAGGCCGCACTCTGCGGCTTCGGCCTGCAGCACGTTTGGCAGGACGCGCGTACGCCAGAAGCGCAGTTTCGCGGCGCGCGCGTCCTGCGCGCTCGCAGTCTGTGCCGTCGTGCCGTGATGCGTGGGGGCCGCGTTCACGCGCCACTGCTCCAGCGATGGCCCATGCCGTACAGCGGCTCGAAGATCCATTCGACGATCCGGCGCCGGTCCAGCAACATGTCCGCGTCCAGCGCCATGCCCGGGCGCAAGGGTTCCTTGCGTCCATATGCTTCGACGTTCTGATCCGCCAGATCCACGCGGGCCAGGTACAGGGGGTCGGAGGAGGGCGGATTGCCGCCGCCGAGCAGCAAGGTGACTTCGCCCGGCGTCAGTGCGCTGCGCGAGACGCTGCGCACCACGCCGTGGTGCAGGCCGAATTTCTGGTAAGGGAATGCCTGGTAATGCAGGGTGACCTGGATGCCCGGATGGACGAAGCCGACCGCCTGGCTGGGAACCAGGATCTGCGCCTGCAGGGTCGAGCCGTCCGGGACGATGGCGAGCAGCGGTTGGCCAAGTGCGACCGAAGCGCCGGGTTTGACCAGCAAGGTGGAGACGGTGCCGCTGGCCGGCGCACGCAGTTCGCTGGCGCGTGCCGCTTCGTTCTGCGCAAGGGTCTGTTCGACCTGCGCGAGTTGCCGGCGCAGGTCGTTGAGCTTGGCGGACACGGCCAGTGGCAGTTGGGTCAGTTGATCGTTGAGGACGCTCAGTTGCTGCTGCGTACTGGCGCGTTGCTGCTGCAACGACCTCAGCTGCGACTCGTCGGCGAGCAACGCCGATTGCTCCTGCTCGACCTGCAGCGCCGGGATGTAGCCACCGGCGACCAGGCCCGACCACTTGTCCACCAGCTCCTGCACCAACTGCATCTGTTTTTTCTCGATGGCGATCTGCGCATCGATTTGAACCAGTTGCTCCTTCAGTGCGGATTGCTGCGTGCGGTTGTCCTCTGCCTGCTTGTCCTGCAACTGCAGGGTATCGCCGATGTCCTGGCGCAGGCTGCCGGCCTGGCGTTGCAACTGCGCGCTGACGCTGGCCGCCGTGTTGCCGAGTGCCTTGCTGGTGTGCTCGCCCGACAGCGAGACCAGGACCTGTCCGCTCGCGACCCGATCGCCTTCGGCGACGCCGACGTGATCGATCACGCCGAGCGTATTGGCGGTCAGGCTGATCAAGCCCGCGCGCGGAACCAGGAGTCCGGTGACATGGACGCGCTGGGTGTAATAGCCAAAGAAGAGCCACAGCACAATGGCGGCGGCCATGCCGAGGGCGACGAAGGTCCAGGCCCGGGTCGAAAGCGGCGTTGCCAGTCGTACCGTCCCCAGCCATGCCTGGCTTCGGGCGTCCACTGCCGCGTCACGGAAAAGCGAATGTTCCATTCGGCTGATTCCATCCGTGTTTCATATGGGGGCGCGCGTTTCGATGCGCGTCCATTTTTCATAAGTGGGGTGACACTTAATTTGGAGGAGATAATTTCGGAGGCTTCTTTCGTCTTCCTTTCTGTGTTTTCGGACTTTCCATCTTTTCTGCAAAATGCGTTCTATCGGTGCTGGCTGGTGGGAAAGTAATTCAGAAAAACCAGTTGTTTGTGATCGTAATTTCAGTGCCGTGCGTGGCTTTGGAGAGGCTTTAAATGTGCCTGTCATGACGGTGTCGCATAATGGCGACTGTGGTATATCGCCATGTCGACGCCGACAATCAATGTCACTGCTTGAAAATTATTTCCATTATGTATCCTCGCTCAGTTCGATAGCGGAGCGTCGCACTTGAACGGTCATTCCAACGTGGCCGGATCGGGTGCGCGCAAACGCCGCCGTCGTTGGCGCTGGCCGATCCTGATCGCCCTGTCACTGCTGGCGGTCGTTGCGCTGGGGCCGCGGGTCAGCGTGGCCTTGCCGCAGGTGGCGGCGCCGGCGGTGCCGCAGGATCCGCTGGCGCTGCAGGCCTGGATCGATGCGCGCGAACGTGCCACGCCGGGGCTGCGCCCGGACAACCAGGCGCGGATCGTCTGGGCCGATCCGGCGCATCCCGGGCGCCGCGCGTGCGCCATGGTCTATCTGCATGGCTTCACCGCCAGCCAGGGCGAGGGCGCGCCCACCCACGTGCGGCTGGCGCGCAGCTTCGGCTGCAATCTGTATCTGCCGCGCCTGCCCGGGCACGGCCTGGTCGCAGCCGATGCGCTGCGCGGCGTCGATGCCGGCCGCCTGCTCGCGGGTGCGGCCGAGGCGCTGGCGGTGACCCGGGTGCTGGGCGACCGGGTGGTGGTGATCGGCAATTCGATGGGCGGTGCGCTGGCGACGCAGGCGGTGGCGGCGAATCCGCGCCAGGTGCAGGCGCTGGTGCTGTGGTCGCCGCTGGTGCGCGAGTACGGCGATCAGCTGCAGCCGATGTTGTGGCCGTGGGGCGCGCAGTTGCTGGCGTGGACGCACAACGGTGGCGATCCGATCCTGCGCTATCCGGTCGACAGCGCCTACTGGGCCGACGCCACGCACCTGGACGGCTACCGCGCGCTGGCGGCGCTGACCCGCGGCGGCATGCGGCCGGCGACCTATGCGCGGATCCATGTGCCGGTGTTCCTGGGCTACTACTATCGCGATCCGCAGCACCAGGACCGCACGGTGTCGGTGGCGGCGCTGCAGGCGATGTTCAAGCAGTTGGGAACGCCACCGGCCTTGCGTCAGGCAGTGGACTTTCCTGGGGCGGACAATCACGTGCTGGCCTCGCCGATCCGCTCGCACGCCGTGCCGGCGGTGTTCGCCGCCACCTGCCGGTTCCTGGCGGGGCAGGGCGGCCTGGTGCAGCCGGCCGGCGTGCCGGATTGCGCGCATGCCTGGGCCGACGACGAGGCGCAGGCGCGCGCGGCGACCGCCGCGCGCTGAGCGCGGCCGTTTGCGGCGAATGAAAGGATGACTGGCGCGGTGCGCACGCGCCGGCGCCAGGATGCGTGATGCACGACCGGGTCGGGCTGTCTCGCGTCCGACCCACGCGCGCCGTCAGCCAGGCCTATTGCAGGTCGCGCAGATCCAGGTTGCGCAGCTTGGGCGCTTTCCAGCTGGTGACGCCGACCACGCCCAGGGTCACGCAGCCGCCAAGCACCACGGCGGGCACCAACCCGATCAGTCGCGCCATGACACCGTCGTAGAACGCGCCCAGTTCGTTCGACGAGCCGATGAAGATGCCGTTGATCGAGGAGACGCGGCCGCGCATCGCGTCCGGCGTGGCCAGTTGCAGGATGGTCGAACGCACGATCACCGAGACGCCGTCGCACATGCCGTAGGCGAGCAGGATCGCCGCCGACAGCCAGAAGTGCCGCGACAACCCGAAGGCGATGGTGCACAGGCCGAAACCGGCCACTGCCAGCAGCAGCACGCGTCCGGCATTGCGCTGCAGCGGGTGCCGCGCGAGCCACACGCCGACCAGGATCGAGCCCAGCGCCGGGGCGCCGCGCAGGATGCCCAGGCCCTCGGGACCGTAGTGCAGGATGTCGTGGATGAAGGCCGGCAGCATCGACACTGCGCCGCCCAGCAGCACCGAGAACATATCCAGGGCCATCGCGCCGAGCATGATCTGGTTGGAGAACACGAACTGCGCGCCTTCGGCGATGCTGCGGAAGATCGGTGCGCGCGGGCCTTCGTGGACCGGCTCGGACACGCGCAGCAGCCACAGCGCCAGCAGCG
>NZ_AQOK01000899.1:0-3684 GCF_000364645.1 Xanthomonas sp. SHU 308
GATGCGCTGCGCTGCAACCACTTCTGCGCCATGCGCCGCAGCGACGGATCCAGGTCCGCTTCATCCAGCAGTTCGGCGATCGGGCGCCAGGCCAGGGCCAGCGACTCGGCGCTGACCGCGAAGGCTTCGTCCGCGCCGGCGCGGACCACGTAGCGTGCGTCGTAATGCCAGTGCCCCGGCACCTCGCCGCGGGCGGGAATCCAGTGCCGGTCCAGGTCGAAGATCGCGCCATCCTCCAGCGCCAGGCCGGGCAGCCCGGATTCCTCCTCGGCCTCCTTCAAGGCCACCCGCGCCAGATCGCGGTCGCCGTCGGCGTGGCCGCCCAGTTGCAGCCAGCGCTGCAGCTTGCGGTGATGGGTCAGCAAGGTGCACGTGCCGTCGGCGCTGACCAGCCAGGCCGAGCCGGTGAAATGGCCGTCCAGGCGGGCGCGCACGAACGGATCGGCGGCATCGTCGAGCAAGGCCAGGAACTGCGCGGCGACCTCGGCCTGATCCGGACACTGCCGGGCATGGGCCTGCAACTGCTGGCGTAGGGACGACTCCGGCATCGGCGTTCTCGCGTTCGGGGGCGGCCATTATCGCCGCCGACGGTGCAGCGCGGCTTGTGGCGGCCGGCCGGCTTTGGCATGGTACGACGCTTGCGTCGCCCGCTGCGGGCCCGGCGCTTCGCCATTGCCGGGGCCGCTTGCCCCGTACCGCCACCTGGGGATGCACCGAATGCTCAAGTCTCTGCTGAGGGTCAAGCCGATCGAACCGGCCGGTCACGTCGATGCCGGCGAACCGTTCGAAGGCAGTCTGGAGGGCGAAGCCACCCTCAAACGCACCCTCACCGCCAGACACCTGATCCTGCTCGGCATCGGCGCGGTGATCGGCGCCGGCATCTTCGTGCTCACCGGCCAGGCCGCGGCCAATCATGCCGGCCCGGCGGTGATGCTCTCGTTCGTGTTCGCCGGCCTGGCCTGTGCCTTCGCCGGCCTGTGCTACGCCGAATTCGCGGCGATGCTGCCGGTCTCCGGCAGCGCCTACTCGTACTCCTACGCCACGCTCGGCGAAGGCGTGGCCTGGTTCATCGGCTGGTGCCTGGTGCTGGAATACCTGTTCGCCGGCTCCAGCGTCGCGGTGGGCTGGTCGGCCTATCTGATCAGCTTCGTCACCGGCACCCTCGGCCTGCCCTTCCCCGCGGAACTGGCCAGCGCGCCGCTGACCTGGACCGGCCACGCCTTCGTCGCCTCGGGCAACCTCGTCAACCTGCCGGCGGTGCTGATCGTCGCCGCGGTCAGCACGCTGTGCTACATCGGCGTCACCCAATCGGCCTTCGTCAACGCCATCGTGGTGGCGATCAAGGTGCTGGTGATCTGTCTGTTCGTCGGCGTCGGCCTCTTCTACATCAACCCGGACAACTGGCACCCGTTCATCCCCGAGAACACCGGCCCGGGCGAGTTCGGCTGGAGCGGCATCTTCCGTGCGGCCTCCATCGTGTTCTTCTCCTACATCGGCTTCGATGCGGTCTCCACCTCGGCCGGCGAGACCAAGGACCCGCAGAAGAACATGCCGATCGGCATCCTGGTGTCGCTGGCCATCTGCACCATCATCTACATCATCGTCTGCGCGGTGCTGACCGGCCTGCTGCCCTACACCCAGCTCGGCACCGCCAAGCCGGTGGCCACTGCACTGGAGCACTATCCGCAGCTGGCCTGGCTGAAGACCTTCGTCGAGATCGGCGCCATCGCCGGCCTATCCTCGGTGGTGCTGGTGATGCTGATGGCGCAGCCGCGCATCTTCTACACCATGGCGCGCGACGGCCTGCTGCCAAAGCTGTTCGGCAAGGTCCATCGCCGCTTCCACACGCCCTACGTCGGCACCGTGGTGGTCGGCGTGTTGGCCGCGCTGCTGGCCGGACTGATCCCGCTGGACGTGCTTGGCGAACTGGTGTCGATGGGCACCCTGCTGGCCTTCGCCACGGTCTGCGTCGGCGTGATGGTGCTGCGCTTCACCCGTCCGGATCTGCCGCGTCCGTTCCGGGTGCCGCTGTTCTGGGCGGTGTGCCCGCTGGGCGCGCTGTTCTGCGTGGGCCTGTTCTTCCAGGCATTCCAGGAACACTGGAAGGTGTTCGTCGGCTGGACCCTGATCGGCCTGTGCATCTACTTCTTCTACGGTATCCGCAACAGCCGCCTGGCCGCCAAGGCCTGATCCGTCCCCCAGAAGACCGGCGTCCGCGCCGGTCTTCGCGTTCGCCCCCTCTTCCTCGCACGCCGCGCCCGGCTGGAACCGCTCGATGCTCAAACAACTCTTGGCCACCAAACACCCCCATGCCAGCCACGAGGACGCCGGCGGGCTGGGCCTGCAACGTGCGCTCGGCCCCTGGGGCCTGACCGCGCTGGGCATCGGCGCGGTGATCGGCGGCGGCATCTTCGTCATCACCGGGCAGGCGGCGGCCAACCACGCCGGGCCGGCGATCATGCTCTCGTTCGTGCTGGCCGCGGTGTGCTGCGCGTTCTGCGCGCTGGCCTACGCCGAATTCGCGGCGATGGTGCCGGTCTCCGGCAGCGCCTACACCTACACCTACGCCACCTTCGGCGAACTGGCGGCCTGGTTCATCGGCTGGATGCTGGTGCTGGAGTACGGCGTGTCGGCATCGGCGGTGGCGGTCAGTTGGACCGGCTATTTCCTGAGCCTGCTCGACCATTTCAACATCCATCTCCCGGCGGCACTGGTCAACGCGCCGCTGGACGGCAAGCTGCAGCCCACCGGCGCGATCGCCAACCTGCCTGCCGCCGGCATCGTGCTGCTGCTGACCTGGTTGTGCTACGTCGGCATCCGCAAGTCCTCGGCGATGAACATGGCGATGGTGGTGCTGAAGAGCGGCCTGATCGTGCTGGTCATCGCCGCCGGCTGGAAATACGTGGACCCGGCCAACTGGCACCCGTTCATCCCGGCCAACGAAGGCCCGGGCAAGTACGGCATGGATGGCGTGCTGCGTGGCGCGGCGATGGTGTTCTTCGCCTACATCGGCTTCGAGGCGGTGTCGGTGGCGGCGCAGGAATCGCACCGGCCGCAGCGCGACCTGCCGATCGGCATGATCCTGTCGCTGGTGATCTGCACCGTGCTGTACATCGCCATGGCCGCGGTGATGACCGGGCTGGTGCCGTTCGCGCAACTGGGCACCGACGAGCCGGTGGTGACCGCGGTCGCCGCGCATCCGCAACTGGGCTGGCTGCGCGTGGTGGTGGAGGTCGGCGCGCTGATCGGCCTGTCCTCGGTGGTGCTGGTGATGATCATCGGCCAACCGCGCATCTTCATGATCATCGCCCGCGACGGCCTGCTGCCGCCGGTGTTCACCAAGATCCACCCGACCTACCGCACCCCGCACGTCAACACGGTGATCACCGGCATCGGCATCGCCCTGCTGGCGGCGCTGTTCCCGCTGGACGTGCTGGGCGAACTGACCTCGATGGGCACCCTGATCGCCTTTGCCGCGGTCTGCGCCGGCGTGCTGATCCTGCGCCGCACCCAGCCGGACCTGCCGCGGCCGTTTCGCATTCCGTTCGCCTGGCCGATCTGCATCGCCGGCGTGCTCAGCTGCCTGGCGCTGCTGTCGGCGATGACCGCGCACAATTGGATGCTGATGGCCGGCTGGACGGTGATCGGCCTGGCGATCTACTTCGGCTACGGCTACCGCCACAG
>NZ_AQOK01000900.1:0-12260 GCF_000364645.1 Xanthomonas sp. SHU 308
GAGGCGCCGATGGCGGTGCCGTAGGCCAGGCTCTTGCCGCCCCAGCCGACCAGCAGGCCGCCCAGCGCCGGGCCGATCACCATGCCGGCCTGGAACGCGACGCTGCCGACGCTGGCGCCGCGCGCATAGGCCTCGCGCGGCAGGACGCGGGCGAACAGCGCGTTGTACACCGGCGACAGAAACGCACGCGCGGCGCCGGTCAGCGCGATCGCCGCGTAGATCGGCCACACGCCCTGCGCCGCCAGCCAGCCGCGGCTCACCGCCAGCAGGACCGCGGCGGTGGCGACCAGCCCGACGCTGGCGAGCATGCCCAGGTAGCGGCGCGGCAGATGATCGACCAGGTAGCCGGCGAACGGGGCGATGCAGAAGAACGGCAGGATCTCGGCCAGCCCGATCAGGCCCAGCGAGAATGGATCGCGGGTGATCTCGTAGATATGCCAGCCGACGGTGACCGCGACGACCTGATAGGACAGCATCGCCAGGATGCGGTAGGCCAGCACCAGGGCGAAGCCGGGGTGCGCCAGCAGCGTGCGCAGGGTCTGCGGTGGGGTGGGCAGCGGCGCGCTCATGCCTGCTGGGCGCGCGCGGTGTCCTGGATGAAGGCCAGCAGCGCGGCCAGGCCGTTGCTGCGGGTCGGCGACAGGTGTTTGCCCAGGCCGATGGCGGCGACGAAGTCCGGCGCGGTGGCGAGGATATCCGCGGCGCTGCGTCCGGAATAGACCCGCAGCGCCAGATAGATCAGCCCGGAGACGATCGCCGAGTCGCTGATCGCATGGAACACCAGGCGCTCGGCATTGCCCTCGGGCACGATCCACACCATCGACTGGCAGCCGTGCAGACGGTGCTCCTCGGTCTTCCAGTGCTCGGGGAAGGCAGGTAGCTTGCGGCCCAGGTCGATCAGGTACTGATAGCGCTCGGACCAGTCGCCGAAGAAGCCGAACTCCTCGGCGATGGCGGCCTGGGCATCGGCGGGCGTGGATTCGAGCGGAAAGTCGGTATCGGTCATCAGCAATCCAGAATCAAGCGATGTAAAGCCCCTCTCCCTCCGGGAGAGGGGTTGGGGTGAGGGTCCGACCGCTAGTGATCCCTCTAGAGAGGGGTTGGGGTGAGGGTACGGCGTGAGGAGGTGCTACTGGGTGCACCACCACCTGTCATCCCAATCCAGCGATCAAGCCCTACACTACGCGCATGAACGCACTGCCCTACGATTCCGAGCGCCTGCGCACGCTGGCGCACCTGCTGATCGACAACATCCGCGAGCTCTCGCAGGCCGGCTGGACGCCCGCCACCAGCAGCAACTTCTCGCACCGCCTGGACGATCGCCACGCCGCGATCACCGTCTCCGGTCGCGACAAGGGCCGGCTGGTCGAGGACGACATCATGGTGGTGGACTTCGACGGCCAGGCCGTCGGCCGGCCGCTGCGCCCGTCCGCCGAGACCCTGCTGCACACCCAGCTGTACCGGCGCTTCCCCGAGGTCGGCTGCATTCTGCACACGCACTCGCCGGTGCAGACCATCGCCTCGCGCCTGTACGCCCCGCAGGGCCATATCCGCCTGGAAGGCTACGAGCTGCTGAAGGCGCTGCACGGCAACCAGACCCACGAGACCGCGGTGGACCTGCCGGTGTTCGCCAACACCCAGGACATGACCGTGCTGGCCGCGCAGGTCGACGCCCTGCTCGATCGCACGCCGCTGTGGGGCTACCTGATCGACGGCCACGGCCTGTACGCCTGGGGCCGCGACATGGCCGAAGCGCGCCGCCACCTCGAAGCCTTCGAGTTCCTACTGCACTGCGAGCTGGAGCTGCGCAAACTGCGCGCCGCCGGCTGATCCGCCGCGGCGCGACAGCGTTCCAGCGCCGCAACGGCCGCCGGCCGCGCACCTGCTACCCTTTTCGTCCCCACTGACGCTTTCGCCCGCCGCCATGAGCCGACTCCGCATCTTCGCCGACACCACTCCCGACGCGCCGCTGTTCGACAGCCGCGATGGCGACGCGATCGCCGCCGAACTGCGCAAGATCGGCGTCACCTTCGAGCGCTGGCAGGCCAACCAGCCGATCGAGCCCGGCGCCTCGCCGGACGCGGTCATGGCCGCCTACAAGGCCGACATCGACCGCCTGGTCGCCGCCAACGGCTTCAAGACCGTGGACGTGGTCAGCATCGCCCCGGACAACCCGCAGCGCGAGGAGATGCGCAAGAAGTTCCTCGACGAGCACTTCCACAAGGAAGACGAGGTGCGCTTCTTCGTCGCCGGCTCCGGCCTGTTCACCCTGCACGTGGACGGCAAGGTCTACGAGATCGAGTGCGTGCAGGACGACCTGATCGCCGTGCCCGACGGCACCCACCACTGGTTCGACATGGGGCCGGAGCCGCGCTTCGTCGCGATCCGCTTCTTCACCGAGCCGGACGGCTGGGTCGGCCACTTCACCGGCACTGACATCGCTCAGCGCTTCCCGCGCTACGAGGCGAAGCTGCGCGGCGAGGCGCACTGAGCGATGACCGATCCGCGCGTCGTACTCACCGACATCGAAGGCACCACCAGCAGCATCTCCTTCGTCAAGGACGTGCTGTTCCCCTATGCGCGCCGCGCCCTGCCCGGCTTCGTGCGCGAGCACGGCCAGCAGCCGCAGGTGCGGCAATGGCTGGATGCCGTCGCCAGCGAATGCGGCGGCATCTGCACCGATGCGGTGATCGTGGAGACCCTGCAGGGCTGGATCGACGAGGACCGCAAGCACACCGCGCTGAAGGCGCTGCAGGGCATGATCTGGGAAGCCGGCTACCGCGATGCCGACTTCACCGCGCACATCTATCCCGATGCCGCGCCGGCGCTGCGCCGCTGGCATGCCGACGGCCGCGCGCTGTACGTGTACTCGTCCGGCTCGGTGCCGGCACAGAAGCTGTTCTTCGGCCACAGCGACGCCGGCGACCTGCGCGGCCTGTTCTCCGGCTGGTTCGATACCGAGATCGGCGGCAAGCGCGAGCAGCCCAGCTACGCGCGCATCGCCGAGGCGATCGGGGTGGCGCCGGCGCAGATCGTGTTCCTGTCCGACGTGGTCGCCGAACTGGATGCGGCCCGCGCCGCCGGCCTGGACACGGTGCTGATCGACCGCCGCGACGATTACCCGCAACCGCGCCAGGGCGAGGCCTGCAACGGCCACCGCCGCGCGGAGAGCTTCGCCGACCTGGGCTTCTGAGTCCCCACGCATGCGCAGGCCTGTCGCTGCCTTGATGGCCGCCCTGGCGGCGTTGCGGCGCCCGTTGGCCGTGCTGCGGCGCCGGCTGCTGCCGGCCGCGCTGCTGGCGCTGGCGCTGCCCGCCTGCCATTCCGATGCCGGCGCCATGCCGGCCGGCGCGGCCGACACCGCGCAGGACGAGGCGGCGCAGGATCCGGTCGACCAGGCGCAGCTGCGCCAGGCGCTGGGGTCGCTGCAGGCGCAGCGCCCGGGCATCCCCGACCTGTACGTGGTGGGCTTCGCCGGCGACGCCAGCGAGGACGTGTTCCGCAACGAAGTGCTGTACCTGCGGCAGATGTTCACGCAGCGCTTTGGCGCCGCTGGCCGCATCGCCACCCTGATCAACCACGGCGACAATCTCGGCGCGCACGCCTACGCGCCGCAGGCCTCCTACGACAACCTGGCCGATACGCTGGACCGCATCGGCAAGCTGATGGACAAGCGGGAGGACGCGCTGCTGCTGTTCCTGACCAGCCACGGCACCGAGCAGCACGAGCTGTATCTGCAGTTCGGCCCCGGCGAGGATGCCGAGTACGACACCATCACCCCGCAGGAACTGCGCCGCCTGCTCGACGACGCCGGCATCCGCAACCGCATCATCGTGATTTCGGCCTGCTACTCCGGCGGCTTCGTGCCGGCGCTGAAGACCGCCGACACCCTGGTCATCACCGCCGCCCGTCGCGACCGGCCCTCGTTCGGCTGCGGCAACACCGCCAGCGCCACCTATTTCGGCCGCGCCTGGCTGATCGACGCGCTGGCGCACACCACCGATCTGGTCGACAGCTATCGCCTGGCCAGCGCCGAGATCAGCGCACGCGAACAGGCCGAAGGCGAGGCGCCGTCGTATCCGCAGCTGTACGTGGGCGCGCGCATCGGCAGCTGGCTGCAGCACTGGCGCGCGCAGTTGCCGAACGCCGCCGCACCGCCGTATCCGTATCCGGAGCCCGATGCGGACGACGCGGCGGATGCGGACGATGGCGAGCAGAGCCTCAAGCGTGGCGCAGCGACCGCGCCAGACACGGCGGCGCGCGCGCAGAACCCCGCACCGCCGACGAAGCGCACGCCGGCGCGGTGACGCAACCGCGCAGGACGCGGGGTCGACTGTATGCGACGTCGCGCGCACTCGCGTGTTTGCCGGCCGCTCCTGCCCTCGACCGCGTAAGCCCGACCCCGTGTAGCAGGCCGAAAGGATGAGAGTGATTCGCGTTCGATCGCGACGTGTGAGCGCTCGCTAGAATGCCTCCCGCAGCAAGCCAGCCCGCGTTTCGCCAGCCAACTGCGCCCCCGATCCGACCGCCCGCCAGCCTTCGCTCGCCAGCCAGGATCATTTGGTTTTGTAGGCCTCCTTCGTG
Source organism: Xanthomonas sp. SHU 308 (assembly GCF_000364645.1). Taxonomy (NCBI): domain Bacteria; kingdom Pseudomonadati; phylum Pseudomonadota; class Gammaproteobacteria; order Lysobacterales; family Lysobacteraceae; genus Xanthomonas; species Xanthomonas sp. SHU 308. The sequence continues at coordinate 4,585 of NZ_AQOK01000900.1, forward strand.
GAGGTTTTTTTGTTTCTGGGGTTCGGTGTGGCGCGTGTGGAGCGCGAGCCTCTTGCCGTTGGCGGTGGATGGCGCGACCGTCTTACCGCGCTTGTCGCGGCTGAAGCCGCTCCTACGTGGGCCCGACGCTGCGAGGCGCTGATCGGCGCCCTGTGGGAGGGGCTTCAGCCCCGACGCCTGGGACGCATGGCGACTAAAGCTCTGTCGCGACAGTGACGGTGACCGGGCACGCAGCATCGCTGCGCACGTATCTGCCGGCCGTCACCGACCACCGCATCTGATCAAGGGCTCGCGTCCTGCAATCGATAGCTGCCGCTGGCGTGCTGCTCGCCGCGCCAGCGGTCGAACGCGCGGACCTCGATGCGGTGCGCACCCACGCTCAGATCGGTCGGCAAGGCGCCGCGCCACAGGTGTTGCGACGGAATCGCTTCCGGCGACCGATCGTAGCCGCGCAACGCGTCGGCGGCATCGTCGCGCGCGTTCTCGGCGAGCAGAGCCGGGTCCGGCTGTTCGACCCGCTGCATCGGCTTCCAGGCGCCGTCGTCCACGCGGTATTCGACGCGCGTGTCGTCCTCGCCCATGTACACGTTCGCGTACACGCCCCAGGCCGGATAGGCACCGCGGCGCAATACCTTCGGCGCATGCAGGCCGATCTGGGTGTCGTCGGCGGCACGCGCGGCGTGGTAGGCCAGCGCATAGCCGCCGTCGCGGCGCACGGTCAGCAGTGCATAGCCGTTCGGGGTGCCGTCGGCCATGGTCGCGGCGGGAATGCCCTCGGCATCCTTGACCCCGGACCAGAACGCGCCGCAGGCCGCGCCGACGTTGTATTCGTGCAGCGGCTGCGCACCGTGCCAGCCCTCGTCGGCACCGTGGTAATCGTGGCGTTGGGTGTGGCTGTGGCCGCTGAGCACCAGCACATGCGGGAACGCCTGCAGCAGCGCGAACAGCCGCGCGCGATCGGCATGGCGGAAGGTCTCCTTGCCGGGCGCCGCATCGAACAGCGGGATGTGCAGGCCCAGCACCACCAGCCGCTCCTTGGGCACGCTGGCCAGGTAGGCCTGCAGGAACGCGAACTGGTCCGCGCGCAGGCCGCCGATGTACTTGGGCTGCTGGGTCGGCTGGTAGACCACGTCGTCCAGGAACACGAAGCTGGCGCCGCCCTCTTCCACCGCGTAGGTGTCGGGACCGTAGACCGCACGCCAGCTCGACAGCGAATCGACGTCGTCGGTCGCGTCGAAGTTGAGGTCGTGGTTGCCGGGCACATGGAACCACGGCACGCCGAGCTTGGCGGTTTCCGCATTCAGCGCCGGATACAGCGACAGGTCGTCGCTGACCACGTCGCCCAGGGTGGTGCCGATGCGCGCGTGGGTCTTGCCGCGCAAGGGCGCGACGATGTCGCGGGCGTAGTAGCCGACATCGGTCATCGATGCGGTCTGGGTATCGGCGAACACCAGCACCTCGGTGCTGTCGGCCTTGGGCTGCGCGCGCAACGCGAAGTCCCAGTGGTCGGTGGCGCCGCGGGTGGGCGCGATGCCCCGGTACTTGAGCGTGAGCGAGCCGGCGGGCGCGTAGTGCCGCCAGTAGTCCGGCAGGCCGTTGCCGGCGCTGGCGAAGCTGTAGCCGTCGGGCTTGATCACGAACACCGTGCGGCCGGGTTCCACTTCCAAGCGGTAGCGGCCCTGCGCGTCGGTGCGGACGATGTGCACACCGTCGGACACCTGCACGCCGGCGATGCCGGTATCGCCCGGGCCGCGGCCCGGGGCGTTGTCGCGTTCCTGGTAGACGCTGCCGCTGATCGTCGCGGTCTGCGCCACGGCGGGAGCGGCGGCGGCCAACAGGCAGGCAAGGACGACGGTGCGCAGCATGCGGAACATCCGGAGAAGCCGAGGGCCCCCGATTGTAGCCAACGACATCGACACGGCGATGACCGCGCCGGACAGACTCAGCGGTGCCGCGCTTCCAGCACGGCCACCGCGTCGGCCAGGCCCAGGCCGCGTGCGCGCAGCAGCACGGTCAGGTGGTAGAGCAGATCGGCGGACTCGCCGAGCAGTTCGTCGTCGCCCTGGGCGACGCCGGCCAGCGCGGTTTCCACGCCCTCCTCGCCCACCTTCTGCGCGATGCGCCGCGTGCCTTTCTCGAACAGCTGCGTGGTGTAGCTGCCCGCAGGCCGTTCGCGCTCGCGTTGCGCGACCAGCCGGTCGAGCGCGCCCAGGAACTGGCCCGGCGCCTGCGGGAAGCAGCTGTCGCGGCCGAGGTGGCAGGTCGGCCCGCGCGGATGCGCCAGCACCAGCAGGGTGTCGCGGTCGCAATCGGTGTCGATCGCCACCACGTCCAGCACGTTGCCGGAGCTTTCGCCCTTGGTCCACAGGCGCTGCTTGCTGCGGCTGTAGAAGGTGACCTGGCCGCTGCGGCGCGTCTGCGCCAGCGCCTCCTGGTTCATATAGCCCAGCATCAGCACGCGCAACGTGGCGGCGTCCTGCACCACCACCGGCAGCAGGCCATCGCCCTTGCCCCAGTCCAGCGCCGCGTCGGCGGGGTCCGCGCCGTGGGAATGTTCATGCGCCATCGCGCACCTCGATCTGTCGTTGGCGCAGGAAGCGCTTGAGTTCGGGAATGGCGATCGCGCCGCTATGGAAAACGCTGGCGGCCAGCGCGCCATCGACGTCGGCGCGCTCGAACACGTCGGCGAAGTGCTGCATCTCGCCGGCGCCGCCGGAGGCCACCAGCGGCACCTTGCACAGGGCGCGCACCTCGTGCAGTTGAGAGATGTCGTAGCCGCGGCGCACGCCGTCGCTGTCCATGCAGTTGAGCACGATCTCGCCGGCACCCAGGCGCTGCGCCTCCACCACCCAGTCCAGGGTGCGCATGCGCAGCGCCTGGGTCTTGCTGGGATCGCCGGTGAAGCGGCGCACGCGCCATTGGCCGTCGTCCTCGCGGATCGAATCGATGCCGACCACCACGCACTGCACGCCGAAGGCCTCGGCCAGCTCGGCGATCAGTGCCGGCCGCTCCAGTGCCGGCGAGTTGATCGAGATCTTGTCGGCGCCGGCGTGCAGCACCGCGCGCGCGGTGGCGACGTCGCGGATGCCGCCGGCCACGCAGAACGGGATGTCCAGCAACCGCGCCACCTTCTCGACCCAGGCGTAGTCCACCGAGCGCCCTTCCGGACTGGCGCCGATGTCGTAGAACACCAGTTCGTCGGCGCCCTGGTCGCGGTAGCGCAGGGCCAGCTCGGCGATATCGCCCATGTCCACGTGGTCGCGGAACTTGACGCCCTTGACCACGCGCCCCTCGCGCACGTCCAGGCACGGGATGATGCGCCGGCTCAGCATGCCAGCGCCTCGTCCAGGCGCAGCCGCCCTTCCAGCAAGGCCTTGCCGAGCACCGCCCCGGCGCAGCCGGCCTCGCGCGCGCCGCGCACGTCGGCGGCGTTGCGGATGCCGCCGGAGGCCTGCACCGCCAACGCCGGCGCGAGCTGCCGCAGGTGCGCGTACAGCGCCAGGTTCGGCCCGGACAGCATGCCGTCGCGGGCGATGTCGGTGCACAGCAGGTGGATCAGGCCGGCCGCGGCGTACTCGCCGGCCAGCGCGTCCAGGCTCAGCGACGAGGTCTCGGTCCAGCCGTGCACCGGTAGGCGCCAGACGCCGTGCGCGTCCTGGCGGCTGTCCAGCGCCACGGTGATGCGCTCGGGACCGAATTCGGCCAGCCACTCCAGCACCGACTCGCGGTCGCGTACCGCCAGCGAGCCGATCACCACGCGGCTGGCGCCGGCATCGAGCAGGCGCTGCACGTCGGCGCGCGAGCGCACGCCGCCGCCGGTCTGCACCTGCAGCCCGGTCTCGTTGCGGATCCGCTGCAGCAGCGGTGCCAGGGTATAACCGCCGGCGCGGGCCGCATCCAGATCGACCAGGTGCATCCACTGCGCACCGGCCTCGGCGAAGGCCTGCGCGCGGCGCAACGGATCGTCGCCGTAGTGGGTCTCGCGGGCGTAGTCGCCCTGCGCCAACCGCACCACGCGGCCGTCGCGGATGTCCAGGGCGGGATAGACGACGAAGCTCATGGGAAATCGGTCTCGAGGAAGTTGCGCAGGATGCGCGCGCCGGTGTCCGCCGAGCGCTCGGGATGGAATTGCGCGCCGCAGCGGCGACCATGCTGCACCACCGCGGTGAACAGGCCGCCATGATCGCAGGCGGCAACAGTGTCGCCTGTGACCGGTGCGGCATAGCCGTGCACGAAATAGGCGCTGGCACCGTCCCGCACGCCCGCCAGCAACGACGACGGCCGCAGCGGCAACAGCCGGTTCCAGCCCATGTGCGGCACGCGGATGCCCAGCGCCGGCGGCATGCGCCGGACCACGCCGGTCAGCAGGCCCAGGCAATCGACATCGCCCTCCTCGGAATGCTCGAACAGCAACTGCATGCCCAGGCAGATGCCGATCAGCGGCACCTGTAGCGCGCGCAGCGGCTCGAGCAGGCCCTGCTCGCGCAGCCGCGCCATCGCATGCGGTGCCGCTCCCACGCCCGGCAGGATCACCCGCTCCGCGCCCTGCAGACCGGCCGCGTCGCGCACCAGCCGCGGCTCCACGCCGAGCCGCTGCAGCGCATAGCGCACCGAACCGAGGTTGGCGCCGCCGGCGTCGATCAAGGCCACCGTGCTCATCGCAGCCTCCGCGTGTCCACGACGCGCCGGTTCACAGCACGCCCTTGGTCGAGGGCAGCGCTGCACCCTCGCGCTTCAGCGCCTGGCGCAAGGCGCGGGCCAGCGCCTTGAAGCAGGCCTCGACCTTGTGGTGGTCGTTGTCGCCGCGCACGCTCAGGTGCAGGTTCAGCCCGGCCGCATCGCACAGCGAGCGGAAGAAGTGCGGGACCAGTTCGGTCGGCATGTCGCCGACCCGCTCGCGCTTGAACTCGCCTTCGAACACGAAGTACGGGCGCCCGCTGAAGTCCAGCGCGGCGCTGGCCAGGGTCTCGTCCATCGGCAGGGTGAAGCCGTAGCGGCCGATGCCGCGCTTGTCGCCCAGCGCCTGGCGCAATGCCTGCCCAAGGGCCAGGCCGGTGTCCTCGATGGTGTGGTGTTCGTCGATGTGCAGGTCGCCCTCGGCGCGCACGTCCAGGGCGAAACCGCCGTGCTTGCCGATCTGCTCGAGCATGTGGTCGAAGAACGGCAGACCGGTGGCGCAGTGCGGGTCGCGCGCCAGGTCCAGGTCCAGGTCCACCGCGATGCGGGTTTCCTTGGTGTCGCGCTGCACCCGCGCACGCCGCGGCGCATCGGCCAGTTCGTGGGCGATGCCGGCCCAGTCCCACTCGCCGCCGAACTGGGCGGTACGCAACTGGAAGCCGCGGATGCGCAGGTTCTCGGCGAACTGGATGTCGGTGATGCGGTCGCCGACCATCGCCGAGCGCGCCCAGTCGATGCTGCGGTCCTGCAGGTACGGCAGCATCAGGCCGATGCCGGGCTTGCGCGTGGGCGCATTGTCGGCCGGCCAGCTGCGGTCGACCAGCACCTCGCGGAACACGATGCCCTGGCTGGCGAAGATCTGCAGCATCAGGTCGTTGGGGCCGTCGAAGGCGGCCTGCGGGTAGGCCTCGCTGCCGAGGCCGTCCTGGTTGGTGACGATAACGAACTGGTAGCCGGCGTCGCGCAGCTTGAGCATCGCCGGGATCACGCCCTGCACGAAGCGCAGCTTCTCGTAGGCGTCGATCTGGAAATCGGCCGGCTCCTCGATCAGGGTGCCGTCGCGGTCCACGAACAGGATCGGGGTCATGCCGCGGCCCTCCATGCCTGCAAGGCGCCGAGCACGCGCTGGTTCTGCGCCGGCGTGCCCAGGGTGATGCGCAGCGCATCGCCCAGGCCCGGCGCGGCGCGCTGGTCGCGCACCACCACCCCGGCCGCCAGCAGCGCCTGGAACGCGCCCTCGGCGTCATCGAAGCGCAGCAGCAGGAAATTGCCCTGCGACGGATACACCTGGCGCACGCCGGGCAGTGCCGCCAGCGCCGTCTGCATGCGCGTGCGCTCGGTCCGCACCTCCTGCACCCGCGCCGCGGTCTGCCGCAGCGGTTCGGGCTGCAGCGCGGCCAGCGCCAGTTGCGTGCATGGCGCCGGAATCGGATACGGCGCCTGGCAGCGGCGCAGCACCGCGATCAGCGCCGGATCGGCGATCACGCAGCCGATCCGCGCCGCCGCCAGCGCGTGCGCCTTGGACAGCGTGCGCAGCACCGCCAGGTTGGCATGGCGCGCAAGCAAGCTGGTGGCCGAGGCTTCGTCGGAAAACTCGCCATAGGCTTCGTCCACCACCAGCACCGCACGTCCTTGCAGACGCTCGGCGGCGCGATCGATGTCGGCCAGGGCGATCGCCGCACCGCCGGGGTTGCCCGGCGAACACAGGAATACCAGCTTGGCCATCTGGCTCAATGCGGCGTCCACCACCGCGTCCACGTCGGTCAGCAGGCCCTCGTCGGTATCGCGCAGCGGCACCTCGACCACGCGCGCGTTCTGCAGCCGCGCGCACACCGCGTACATGCCGAACACCGGCGGGGTGATGACGATGGCGTCGCGACCCGGCTCGCACAGGGCGCGCAGCAGCAGGTCGATGGCCTCGTCGCTGCCACGGCCGAGCAGCAGTTGGTCCGGGGCGCAGGCGTACAGCTGCGCCAGTGCGGCGCGCAGCGCCGACGGCTGGGGGTCGGGATAGCGGCGATTGCCGGCGTCGCCATCGGCGGCGTTGGCCCAGGCCGACTCGTTGGCATTGAGCCAGATCTCGCCCTGCAGCGCACTGCTGCGCGCGGACGAATAGCCGGCGAATTCGCGCAGGTCCGGGCGGACCAGCGCCAGCACGGCGCGTGCGTCTGGAGTCTGGCTCATGCCGCCTTCTCCATGCGCAGCGCCACCGCATTGGCGTGCGCGTCCAGGCCCTCGGCGCGCGCCATCAACACCGCGCAACCGCCGATCGCGGCGATGCCGGCGGCGCTGGCACTCTGCACGCTGACGAAGTTCTGGAAGCTGGCCACGCTCACGCCGCTGTAGGCGCGCGCCGCGCCGCTGGTCGGCAGCACGTGGTTGGTGCCGCTGCAGTAATCGCCCAGCGCCTCAGGAGTGTAGTCGCCGAGGAACACCGAGCCGGCGGCCTCGACCCGGTCCAGCCAGTCGCGCGGCGCGCGCAGCGCCAGGATCAGGTGTTCCGGGGCGTAGCGGTTGCTGATGGCGAACGCATCCTCCAGCGTGTCGACGCGGATCAGCCGCGACGCGGCCAGCGCCTGCCGGGCGATCGCCGCGCGCGGCAGCGTCGCCAGCTGCCGCTCCAGTTCGTTCTCCACCGCCTCGATCAGCGCGGCGCTGTCGGACAGCAGCAGCACCTGCGAATCGGGACCGTGCTCGGCCTGCGACAGCAGGTCGGCGGCGACGAAGGCCGCATCGGCGCCGGCGTCGGCGATCACCAGCACCTCGGACGGCCCGGCCGGCATGTCGATCGCCGCCGCGCCGGCCTGCGCGACCTGTTGCTTGGCCTCGGTGACGTAGCTGTTGCCCGGGCCGAACAGCTTGTCGCAGGACGGCACGCTTTCGGTGCCGTAGCCCATCGCCGCGATCGCCTGGGCGCCGCCGAGCTTGAACACCCGGTCGACGCCGCACAGCGTCGCCGCGACCAGCACCGCCGGGTCGGCCGAGCCGTCGGCGCGCGG
>NZ_AQOK01000901.1:0-8208 GCF_000364645.1 Xanthomonas sp. SHU 308
GTGCCGGCCGAGCCGGCGTCCGCAGCCAATGCCGCTGCCGCCGAGACCGCCGCACAGCAGGCGCTGCCGCTGCGCCCAGGCAGCGTGACCCTGGTCGGCGCCGGTCCCGGCGATCCCGGCCTGCTCACCGGCCACGCGCTGCACGCCCTGCGCCAGGCCGACGTGGTCCTGCACGACCGCCTGGTCAGCGCCGCGATCCTGCAGCTTGTGCCGGCCGGCACCGAGCGCATCGCCGTCGGCAAGTCGGCCGACGGCCATAGCGTGGCGCAGGAGCAGATCCATGCCTTGCTGCTGGAACACGCGCGGCGCGGACGCCGGGTGGTGCGACTGAAGGGCGGCGACCCGTTCGTGTTCGGCCGCGGCGGCGAGGAACTGGAATACCTGCGCGCGCACGGCGTGGACTACGCGGTGGTGCCCGGCATCACCGCCGCACTCGCCTGCGCCGCCTACGCCGGCATCCCGCTGACCCATCGCGACCACGCACAGTCGCTGCGCCTGGTCACCGCGCACTGCAAGGCCTCGCTGGACACCCTGGACTGGACCGCACTGGCACAGGAACGGCAGACCCTGGCGGTGTACATGGGCGTGGCCGGCCTGGACACGGTGCGCACGCGCCTGCTCGCCGCCGGCCGCGCCGCCGGCACGCCCTTCGCGCTGGTCGAGAACGGCTCGCGTGCCGAGCAGCGGGTGGTGCGCGGCACCCTCGCCGACCTGCCCGACACCGCCCGCGCGCATGCGGTGCGTGCGCCGGCGCTGCTGATCCTGGGCGAGGTGGCCGCGCTGGCCGACACCCTGCACTGGTTCGGCGCCGCCCCGCTGCACGCGCCGCCCTCACCTTCCCCGAAGCAGGCGGCGCCTACCCTGGCCCACGCCGCCTGACCCGCCCCCCATTCCCGGAGACCTTGCCCATGGCCATCTACGACAACATCCTCGACACCATCGGCCACACCCCGATCGTCAAGCTGCAGCGGCTGGCGCCCGCGCACGTGGACCTGTACGTCAAGGTCGAGGCGTTCAATCCCGGCGGTTCGGTCAAGGACCGCCTCGCCCTGGCGATCGTGCTCGATGCCGAGGCGCGCGGCCTGCTCAAGCCCGGCGACACCATCGTCGAAGCGACCTCCGGCAATACCGGCGTGGCCCTGGCGATGGTGGCCGCCGCGCGCGGCTACAAGTTCGTGGCGACGATGGTGGAGACCTTCTCGATCGAGCGCCGCAAGCTGATGCGCGCCTACGGCGCCAAGGTGATCCTGACCCCGGCCGCCGAGCGCGGCAGCGGCATGGTGCGCAAGGCCGAGGAACTGGCCAGGCAGCACGGCTGGTTCCTGGCCCGGCAGTTCGCCAACCCGGCCAATCCGGCCTACCACCGCAGCACCACCGCCGCGGAAATCCTGCGCGACTTCGCCGGCCGCCGGCTCGACCATTTCGTCAGCGGCTGGGGCACTGGCGGCACCCTCACCGGCGTCGGCGAAGTGCTGCGGCTCGCGCGTCCGGAAGTGCACATCACCGCCACCGAACCGGCCGGCGCGGCCCTGCTGCAGGGCCAGGAGTGGAAGCCGCACAAGATCCAGGGCTGGACGCCGGATTTCGTGCCCGAGGTCCTCAACCGCGAGGTCTACGACGAGGTGCTGAGCGTGGAAGACACCGACGCCATCACGGTGTCGCGGCGCCTCGCCGCCGAGGAAGGCATCTTCACCGGCATCTCCGGCGGCGGCACGGTGGCCACCGCGCTGCGCGTGGCCGAGACCGCGGCGCCCGGCGCGGTGATCCTGGCGATGCTGCCGGATACCGGCGAACGCTACTTCTCCACGCCGCTGTTCGCCGACATCAACGAAGGCAGCGACGACGACTGGCTGGCCGGCCTGCCGTAAGCGCGCAGCTGGCAATGCCGCACCGGCGCGGCATCGCTACTGTGCGTGCGTATCGAAGTACGCCGTCCACGATATCGGTGCGGCGCGCAGGCTGGCCGCGTGTTGGAACGCGGCCATGGCTTCGGCCTGCTGGTCCACGTTGAGCAAGGCCACGCCCAGATTGAAGTAGGTGCTGCGATCGTCGGACTGCAGGCGCACGGCGCGGCGCAGTGCCGCCGCTGCCCGCCGGTAGTGCCCGCGATCGCACAGCACCGCGCCCAGACAGGTGAGCGGGCGTGGATCGGCGGGTGCCGCTCTGGCCGCGGCGCGCACAAGTGCCTCGGCCTCGGCCAGCAGCGCATCGGCACGCTGCGGCTCCCGGAACGCTGCCATGACCAAGGCCTTCGCCTGCGCGAGGCGGTCGTCGGGCACGGATACGCTCATGTCAGTGCACCCCAGGCCGGCGTCCCGCCTGCCCCGCACGCGAGCGGCAGGACGACGAGCCCGCTGCGCACCAGGACGCCGTGGCGTGCAGCGGACTGCAGATCCGCGTGCGCCATGCCTCAGACCGGCAGCGGCGCGCCCAGCGCCGGCGGCTGCGGCGCGGTCAGGCGCTCCACCAGCAACTGCTCGATGGCGGCCACGTCGACCTCGCGCACCACCTGCTGCGCCTGCTCGCCCAGGCCCGGCTGATAGCCCGGCGCCCACGACAGGATGTCGCCGTAGCCGGCGCCGAACTCGGTGTTGGTGTCCACGTACAGCGTCTCGCTGACGGTGGCCAGTTCCGGGCGCAGCCACACCGCGGTGGCCAGTTCGTCCCACATCGGGAAGCCGGGTTCGCGCCGACGCAGCGCATGGCCGATCGGCGTGTCGGCGGCGCCCATCCGCGCCAGCAGCTGCGGGGTCAGTTCGGTGGCGGTGGATGGATCCACCGGCACCATCACCATGCGCCGCCACGGCGCGCGCATCACGATACTGGCCGCTTCCGGGTCCCAGCGGATGTTGAATTCGCGCCGCGGCGAATTGACGAACTCGCGCGCGAACTGCGCCGCCGAGACGCTGTCGCGGCGCTGCCGCGGATTGAGGCTGCCGCCCATGTAGACCAGTTCCTTGGCCAGCGTGGCGAAGTCGGGATCGAGCCGCTGCGCCAAGGCCAGATTGGTGAGCGGCCCGGTGGCGACGATGCTGACCTCGCCGGGGAACTCGCGCACCTTGCGGATCATGAACAAGGCGGCCGGCTCGCTGGCCGCCTGCACCACGGTGGGATTGCCCAGCGGCAGGTCCGGGACCACGTCGTGGGCGTGGTAGCGCGGCGCGCTCTGCACGGTGTCGTGCTCGACCCACTGCCGGGTCCAGGCGCCCTTCCACAGCAACTTGCCGTACAGCGCTTCCCAGCGCTCGGTGGCCACCTCGCTGTTGAGCAGCGGGAACACCGGGCCGGGCAGCACCGGCACTTCGCCTCGCCCGGCGATCTCGAGCAGGCGCCGGGTATGCGCCAGCGCTTCGTCGCGCCAGATGTTGCCGCTGACCACCGAGATGCCCAGCACCTCCACCTCGGGCGATTGCAGCAGCAACAGCTGCGCAGGAGTGAAGCCGTCGATGTCGTCTTCGAGGATGACCCGGCGGCGCGGGGCGGCGGTGCTGCTGGCGGAAGCGATTGGCATGAGGCGGGACAGTGGTGGCGGAAGGGGAACGACCGGCACGTCGGGCGCGATCGACGCGGAACGACGCGACACGTCGAACGCAAGCGTCTGCGACGTGCCGCACGGGCGCTAGGGTAATCGGGTTTGCGCGCACTGCCACGCACGACGAGGCACTGCCGGGTCGCGCCCGTGCCCATTCGTGACGCGCGCGCGCCGACGCCGTGGGCAGCCGCGTAAACTTGCGCGGCCGCAACCGAACCAGGGAAGGACTGCATGCACGACCGAACCGACCGCACCGATCCACCGCCCGCACGTGCGCAGGTGCGCGTGCCGTTGCTGGTGCGCACGACCTCGCCGGTGCATTTCCTGCTGGCGCTGCTGCTCGGCGCCAGCCTGCAGCACGCGCTGCCGTTGCCGTTGCCGCAGGGCACCGCGCTGGCCTGGCTGCAACTGGGCGGCGGCGCCGTCGCGCTCGCCGGCCTGCTGCTGGCGTGCTGGTGCTTCGTGCTGTTCGCGCGCGACCGCACCACCCTGCTGCCCGAGCGCGCGCCCTCGCACCTGGTCTGCCACGGGCCCTACCGGCTGACCCGCAACCCGATGTACGTCAGCCTGACCCTGAGTTACCTCGGCCTGAGCGTGCAGATCGGCTGGCCGTGGTCGGCGCTGTTGCTGCCCTTGCCGCTGCTGGCCTTGCAGCGGGTGGTCATCCCCTACGAGGAAGCGCGCCTGCGCGAACGCTTCGGCAGTGCCTATGCGCGCTACTGCGCGCAGGTCGCGCGCTGGCTGTAGCCACTGACCGCGTCGGCATGCCTCAGCGCGCCAGCCACCAGGCCGCCGCCGCAGCCAGCAACAGCGCCAGCAGCGCCCAACGCCAGGCCCCACCACGGTCGCCGGCGGCCACGGTCGAGGCAGCCCCCAGCGTCGGCGCCGAGCGCAGATGCCGCTTCACCATCTCCAGTGCTTCGCGCAGCGACATGTCCGGATAGTGCTCGAACACCAGCTTGGCGGCCGTGCGCCGCTCGCCGCGACGCAGCGCCAATTCCGCTGCCGGCGGCAGGCGCCGTTCCTCGGTCGGCGTTTGCGCCGGGGCCGACGTTGCCGGTGTCGCGCCTGCTGCGGCAGCGGAGGCGTGGCGGTCGAGCATCTCCGTCACCGTGCGCGCTGCGCCGGCCAGCAGCCAGGCATCGACCTGCTCCTTCGCACTGCGCAGGTCCATGCCGCTGTGCGCGCGCAGCAGCTTGATCGCCTTGATGATCTGGCCCTGCGCGAGGGCATCGGCGACCTGTGGCGGCGGCGGGTTCGGGTTCATGTCGCAGGTGCTGAGATGGGGGCGCGTCAGTCTTGCCGCTGGCCGGTTAAGCGGCCGTGGCAGCGCGCGGCGGCGGGTGGCGACACCCTCACGCATCCATCATTCGGCTCCCCTAAAGATCGGCGCATGAAGATCGAAATCTGGCAAGGCGACATCACCCAGCTCGACGTGGACGCGATCGTCAACGCCGCCAACGAGTCCCTGCTCGGTGGCGGCGGCGTGGACGGCGCCATCCACCGTGCCGCCGGCCCGGAACTGCTGGAAGAATGCCGGCGCCTGCCGGAACTCAAGCCGGGCGTACGCTGCCCGGTCGGCGAGGTGCGTGCGACCGCGGGCTACCAGCTCAAGGCGCGGCATGTGCTGCATACCGTCGGTCCGGTGTGGCGCGACGGCGCCCACAACGAACCGGCCCTGTTGGCCAACTGCTACTGGCGCGCCCTGCGCATGGCCGAACAGATGGGCCTGCACTCGGTGGCGTTCCCGGCGATCAGCTGCGGCGTCTATGGCTACCCGCTGCACCAGGCCGCGCGCATCGCGGTGGCCGAGACCGACGCCTGGCAGCGCGCGCATGCGGTGCCCAAGCGGATCATCCTGGTGGCCTATAACGACGCCACCGCCAAGGCGTACCGGCAGGCGTTGCGCGACGCGCAGTGCGCCACTGCAGCCTGAGCGGTCGACCCGGACGCTCTCAGAGACCCGGCGAGTACCCGCGAATCACCACAGGGCCTGCGTTCCACCCGGGCGCAGGCATGCCCTGATTGACTGAGATGGCGGCCGCCCAGCGCCCGGCGCTGGCACAGCGTGCTGTGGGGATTATCCCGACACCGTGTCAGGGGACCGCGCAAAGAGTGATCGCGCGCTCAGATTCGCTCAGATTGATCGGCGGTGGGAAGGCTACATTGCGCGAGCCTCAACCCTAACGCCACCTTAACACCATGACGATTTCTTGCCGTCCGCGTCCGAGTACGCTGGCGAATGCCCTGTTCGTGCTTCCGTGGGCCGCCGGCCTGGCCTTGACGCTGACCTGCGCGACGGCACTGGCCCAGGAGGCCGCCCCGGCCACCGGCACCAGCACCACCGACGCCGCGGCGCCGATCGCGGTACAGGCGATCCGCGTCACCGGGGTCGGCGACCATCCGCGCGAGCAGATCGATCCGGCGCGCCTGCAGGCGCTGGCCGATGCGCGCCTGCGCGCACTCGGCGGCGGCACGCTGCCGGCCCAGCTCAGCTTCGCGCAACTGCAGCAGATCGCCGACACGCTGACCCAGGCCTACCGCCAGGCCGGCTTCCTGGTCGCCCGGGCATATCTGCCGGTGCAGACCCTGGGGCCGGACCAGGTGGTCGAGATCCGCGTGGTCGAAGGCCGGGTCGGCAAGATCACCGTCGAGGGCACGCGCCGCTACGACGACCGCCTGATCGCCAGCCCTGCCCTGGCCCTGCAGGGCCAGATCCTGCGCCAGCAGGATCTGCAGTCGGCGCTGCTGTACACCCGCGACCTGCCGGGCGTGTCCGCCACCTCCGTGCTCAAGCCCGGCGCCAACCCCGGCGAGACCGACGTGGTGATCCAGGCCAGCGAGGAGCGCCCGCTGCAGGTCAGCGTCGGCGCCAGCAACTACGGCACCCCGAGCATCGGCCGCTACCGCGCGCAGCTCGGCGTGGACTGGAACAACCCGCTCGGTCTGGGCGACCACCTGTCGGCCAGCTACGCCTATGCGCTGGATCCGGCCAATACCTGGCAGGGCAGCCTCGCCTACCAGGTGCCGATCGCCAGCGTCGACGGCCTCAGCGCCAGCGCGTCCTACACGCGCAGCGTGGTCAACCTCGACAACGGCGCGTTCGCCGCGCTCGACATCCAGGGCCCGACCCAGCAGAGCGCGCTGGGCCTGGACTGGAAGTTCGTCAATTCCGACGCCTGGCGCGTGCAGAGCTGGCTGCACCTGGTCAAGGAAAGCTCGCGCCTGCAGGGCCTGGGCGTGCTGTTGTCCAAGCAGAAATTCGACGTGGCCGAACTCGGCACCAGCGTGCGCCACGACGACCGCCGGCTCCACGCCATCGACCTGCTGCAGCTCAGCGTGCGCGGCGCGCTCGACGACGATTCGCCGCAGACCGATTACCTGTACGCCCGCCACGACCGCCACTTCACCGTCGCGCGCCTGAGCTACACCCGGCTGCAGGGGCTGACCGCCACGCAGCGGCTGCAGCTGCGCGTCAACGGCCAGTACAGCGACGACACCCTGACCCCGCTGGAACAGTTCTCGCTGGGCGGACCGACCAGCGTGCGCGCCTTCCCGCTCGGCGCCGCGCTCGGCGACCGCGGCTTCGACTCCGGCCTGGAGTACCAGGTGGACGCACCAGGCTTCGCCAGCGCCGCCTCGCCGTTCGGCGGCCGCGCCTGGGGTCAGCTGCTGACCGCCAGCGTGTTCTACGACTACGGCCGGGTCTACCCGAACGGCGCCAACCGCGCGGTGTACGACAGCGTCACCACCTTCGAGGGTGCCGGCGTCGGCCTCAGCTTCCGGCTGCCCGACTGGCACGGACTCTCGTTCGATCTGGCCGCGGCCAAGCCCACCGGCACCACCAAGCCGGGCGACGGCAAGGATGTGCGCTACTGGGCCCGCTTCGGCCTGACCTTCTGACCTGGGGATCTCCATGAACCGCATCTACCGCCTCGTCTTCAACCGCCACCTCGGCGTGCTCCAGGTCGCCTCCGAAGTCGCCACCGGCCACGCCGGCGCCACCGGCACCGGCGCGGCGCGCCTGGCCGCGCCGCTGCTGCCCTTCGCCCTGGCCTGTGCGCTGGCCGCGCCGGCTCACGCCAGCGGCGTGCCGTCGCTGTCCAGCGCCACCGGCGCCACCGTGTCGCAGAACGGCGGCACGCTGCAGATCGACCAGAACGCGGCCAAGGCGGTGCTGAACTGGAACAGCTTCAACGTCGGCAAGGACGCCAGCGTGGTGTTCGTGCAGCCGTCCAGCTCGGCGGTGGCGCTCAACCTGATCGACGCCAGCCGCGGCGCCAGCGTCATCGACGGCAGCCTGCGCGCCAACGGCAATGTGTTCCTGATCAACTCCGCCGGCATCCTGTTCGGCAACCACGCGCAGGTGAACGTCGGCGGCCTGGTCGCCAGTTCGCTGGGCCTGGCCGGCGACGACGACAACGGCTACCTGCTCGCGCGGGGCGACCATGGCGCCGCCAGCGTGGTCAACCAGGGCAGCATCCGCGCCGGCAACGGCGGTTCGGTGAACCTGGTCGGCAACCATGTCGCCAACCGCGGCAGCATCAGCGCCGACGGCGGCGCCATCCGCCTGCTCTCCGCCGATCAGGTCAAGGTGACCATGGACGCGGCCGGCGCGATCGGCATGCAGATGGTCGCGGCGGCCAGCCAGTCGGTGGACGGCGCGGCGGCGGCGG
>NZ_AQOK01000902.1:0-4227 GCF_000364645.1 Xanthomonas sp. SHU 308
TGGAGAACAGCGGCACGCTGCGCGCCAATGGCGGGCAGATCCTGCTGCAGGCCGGCAGCACCGGGCTGTCGCAGTTGCTGGTCAACAACACCGGCGCGCTCGAAGCCACCGGCATCGACACCTCCGGCGGCAGCGTGCGCCTGGTCGGCAGCGGCGGCGACGTGGCCAGCAGCGGCCGCATCGATGTCTCCGGCACCCACGGCGGCAGCGTGCAGGTGCTGTCCGATGGCGCGGTGAACGTCGCTGGCCGCATCGACGCCAGCGGCACCGCGGCCGGCGGCAGCGTGCGCATCGGCGGCGGCTACCAGGGCGGCGAACAGTTGCAACACGCCAATGCGGCCACGGTCGCCGACGGCGCGCTGCTCGATGCCAGCGCGACCGGCCAGGGCAACGGCGGCTCCATCGTGGTCTGGTCCGATGGCCACACCGCGGTGCATGGCGCGCTGCGCGCCAACGCGGCCGGCAGCGGCAGCGGCGGCCTGCTCGAAACCAGCGGCCACACCGTCGACTTCTCCGGCATCACGGTCGGCGCCAAGGGCGCCGGCCCCGGCGGCGCCGGCACCTGGCTGGTCGACCCGGAAGACCTGACCGTGGACAGCGCGGCCGCCAGCACCATCAGCGGCGCGTTGAACGGCGGCACCAACGTCACCGTGCTCACCTCCAACACCAACGCCAGCGGCCCGGGCACCGTGAGCAACGGCAGCGGCGACATCAACGTCAATGCGGCGATCGGCTGGAGCGGCAACTCCACGCTGACCCTGGACGCCTACCACAGCATCTATCTCAATGCCGCCGTCACCGCCACCGGCAACACGGCCGGCCTGGTGCTGAACTACGGCGGCTACACCGACAACGGCACCGTCGGCGGCACGGGCGACTACTACGTCAACACCCCCGTCTCGCTCGGCGGCGCGCACGCCAGCCTGGCGATCAACGGGCAGGCGTACACGCTGATCCACTCGCTGGCCGACGCGGCTACCTATTTCAACAGCCCCGGCGCCTATGCGTTGGCCCAGGACATCGACCTGGCCGGCGTCACCCGCAGCAGCGCCCTGGTGTCCTCCTTCCAGAGCAAGCTGGCCGGCCTGGGCCACAGCATCAACAACCTGACCATCTCCGGCGCCAGCGGTTACGTCGGTCTGTTCGGCACCACCAGCAGCAACAGCCTCATCCGCGATGTGCACCTGGGCAACGTCTCCATCTCCGGCGGCTATTACGTCGGTGGCCTGGTCGGCTACGGCCAGGGCGCGATCAAGAACGTCACCGTCGACGGCGTGGTGAGCGGCACCTCGGGCGGCATCGGCGGATTGGCCGGCTACAACCTGGGTTTGATCGACAACGGCGTGTTCAACGGCAGCGTCAACGGGCAAAACACCGTCGGCGGCGTGGCGGGCAACAACGTCGGCGCCACGATCCGCAATTCCCACAGCACCGGCAGCGTGACCGGCAGCTCCAGCAACACCGGCGGCCTGGTCGGCTACAACGACGGCGGCAGCCTGACCAACACGTATTCCACCAGCACCGTGAGCGGCACCAGTTCCGTCGGCGGCCTGGTCGGAACCAACCAGAACGCCGGCTCGATCAAGAACAGCTACGCCACCGGCAGCGTGACCGGCAGCAGTTCCATGGTCGGCGGGCTGGTCGGCATGAACTACCAGAGCAGCATCGCCAATACCTACGCCACCGGCAGCGTCACCGCAACGGCCTCGGTCGGCGGGCTCGTGGGCGTCAATAACGCGGGTGGTGCCAGCGTCAGCTCCAGCAGCGTCAGCAACAGCTACGCCACGGGTGCCGTCATCAGCACCAACAACAACAACGTGGGCGGACTGATCGGCGCCAATTCGGGCAGCGTCAGCAATGCGTCGTGGGACGTCGACAGCACCGGCCAGGCCAATGCCATCAGCAGCGGGGGCGGCGGCAGCGCCACCAATCTGACCAGCTTCGGCAGCAACAACCGTTACAGCCACAGCACCTACGGCAATCTCGGCACCTGGGCGTTGCTCGCCGGCACCAGCAACGTCTACGTCGCCAGCGATGGCGTCGGCAGTCCGGCCTGGATCATGATCGAGGGGCAGACGCGCCCGTTCCTGGCCAGCGAGTACAGCACCACCATCGGCAACGCACACCAGTTGCAACTGATGGCGTACAACATGGCGGCCAACTACAGCCTGTCGGCCGACATCGACGCCAGCCAGACCGCCGGCAGCAACGCCAGCGGCATGTGGAGCAGCGCCGGCTTCAGCCCGGTCGGCGACAGCAACAACGCCTTCACCGGCAGCCTCGATGGCACAAACCACACCATTTCCGGGCTGACCATCGCCCGCGGCGGCACGTCCTACGTCGGCCTGTTCGGCAACACCGGCGCTGCCAGCCGGATCCTCAACCTCGCCCTGACCGGCACCACCGTCACCGGCACCGCCTACGTGGGCGGCGTCGCCGGCTTCAATGCCGGCACGCTCAGCGGCATCCGCGTCACCGGCACCATGAGCGGCACCGGCAACTTCATCGGCGGCCTCACCGGCTACAACAATGCCGGGACGATCACCGGCGCGCAGACCAGCGGCAACGTGGTCGGCAGCGGCGGCCCCTACAGCGGCAACTACGTCGGCGGACTGATCGGCAGCAACGCCAGCGGCACGATCAACGCGTCGTCCTCGTCGAGCACGGTCTCCGGCGGCAGCAGTGTCGGCGGCCTGGTCGGCAACGACTACCAGGGCAACTACAGCAACGTGCAGGCCAGCGGCAGCGCGACCAGCACCAGCACCGCCAGCGGCGACCATGTCGGCGGGCTGATCGGCAACGCCAATCAGAGCCAGATCCAGAACGCCTCGGCCAGCGGCAACGTCACCGCGACCACCACGCATGCGGGCGGTCTGCTAGGCCAGGCGTCCACCGCTACCCTCACCAATGTGCAGGCCAGCGGGAGCGTCTCCGGCTCGAACTACGTCGGCGGGCTGATCGGAGTGGCGAACAGGGGGACCATCACGAACGCGCACGCGACCGGTGGCGCATCGGGAGTCAGCTATGTCGGCGGACTGGTCGGTAACCTCTTCAGCACAAGCCTCAGCGACGCTTACGCCGTCGGCGATGTTTCCGGCACGTCGTACATCGGCGGGCTGGTCGGGTACAACTCTCGAGGCAGCCTGGCCCGTGTCTATGCCACTGGTTTCATCGCCGCCACCGAGTATGCGGGCGGCCTGGTCGGTTACAACCTGACCGGCACCATCAACGCGGCCTATGCCGGCGGCCGTGGCGTGATCGGCACCCAGTATCTCGGCGGTCTGGTCGGCTATAACGATGGCGGCATCATCAACGCCAGCTACGCCATCGGCGACATAGGCGGCAGCAACGCCGTCGGCGGCCTGGTCGGCACCAACAGTGGCACGATCAACGCCAGCTTCTTCGCCACCGACATCGGCGGTAATCCGATCAACGCCGGCCTGCGCTTGGCGGGCAGCAACACCGGCAGCATCGATGCGATCAGCGGCGGCAGGTCCTGGAGCGCGTTGAACACGCTGTCCACCTTCACCGATGCCGGCTGGGCGATCGACAACCGCGGCGGCACCGGCCAGACCTGGCGCCTGTACGAACACATGGGCACGCCGCTGCTGCGCAGCTTCCTGACCCCGTTGACGATCAGCACCAGCCTCTCCGGGCTCGACAAGACCTACGATGGCAACGGTGTCAGCGGCACGATCTCGTCCTACACGGCCGGCGGCGCCTTCAACCCCAGCCTGCTGTTCGGATCGTCGCTGCGCTACGCGACCGCAGGCAATGGTGTCGGCAGCTACACCACCGGCAACGGCATGCTGCAGATCGGTGGCCTGGCGTCCTCGCAGCAGGGCTACGACATCGGCTACGTGGTCTCCGGCGGCATCGCCATCACCCCGGCGACGCTGACGGTGACGGCGACCTCGGGCTCCAAGACCTACGGCGACACCCTCAACCTCAGCGGCTACCGCGTTTCCGGTCTGATCGGCAGCGACAGCGTCTCCGGGGTCGCGCTGGGCAGCGCGGGCGCCGGTAGCGGCGCCGCAGTGGGCAACTATGCCGTCACCGCCTCCGGCGCGACCGGCGCAGGGCTGTCCAACTACGTCGTCAACTACGTCGACGGCAGCCTGCGCGTCGATCCGGCGACGCTGCGCATCGTCGCCAACGACGCCAACAAGACCTACGGCGGCACCGTCACCCTCAGCGGCTACAGCGTTTCGGGCCTGCTCAACGGCG
>NZ_AQOK01000903.1:0-10475 GCF_000364645.1 Xanthomonas sp. SHU 308
TGTCGATCCGGCCACCCTGCGCATCGTCGCCAACGACGCCAGCAAGACCTACGGCGGCACCGTCAACCTCAGCGGCTACAGCGTTTCGGGCCTGCTCAACGGCGACACCGTCTCCGGCGTCGCCCTGGGCAGCGCCGGCGCCGGTGCCGGCGCCGCGGTCGGCAACTACGCCATCACCGCCTCCGGCGCGACCGGCGCAGGGCTGTCCAACTACGTCGTCAGCTACGTCGACGGCAGCCTGCGCGTCGATCCGGCCACCTTGCGCATCGTCGCCAGCGATGCCAGCAAGACCGTCGGCAGCACCGCCACCCTCACCGGTTACCGTGTCTCCGGCCTGCTCAACCGCGACACCGTCTCCGGCGTCGCCCTGAACAGCGCCGGTGCCGGCAGCGGCGCTGCGGTCGGCAACTACGCCATCACCGCCTCCGGCGCCACCGGCGCAGGGCTGTCCAACTACACCATCAGCTACGTCGATGGCCTGTTGAGCGTGGTCGCCGGCAACGGCGATGGCGGCGGCGCTGTCCAGTTGCCCACCACCACCGTGCAGGCGATCAACACCTCGGTCGCCGCCGCCACGGTGACCAGCGATGCCAGCAGCACGACAGAGACCAGTCCGCAAAAGGCCGATGAGACGGCCAGGCAACTGGCGGCCGCGGCACATGGCGGCAGCAGCGGCACCGTGACGGCCGCCACCGACTCGATCCTGATCGTCGACGGCGGCATCCGCGCCCCGGCGGTCGCCTGCAGCCCGGGCGCGTCCAACGCCTCCGCGGACAGCTGCATCATCCGGCAGTAGCCGGGAATGACCTGACGACACCGCGCGGCGGTGTCGTCGGGTCATGGCACGGCTTTCGTCACGGCCCTCGCCGGCACACGAATCGGCACCGGGCTCTCTGCACGAACGCGCGGCGATCGATCGCCGCGCGC
Organism: Xanthomonas sp. SHU 308; assembly: GCF_000364645.1. Taxonomy (NCBI): domain Bacteria; kingdom Pseudomonadati; phylum Pseudomonadota; class Gammaproteobacteria; order Lysobacterales; family Lysobacteraceae; genus Xanthomonas; species Xanthomonas sp. SHU 308. Next base: position 928 of record NZ_AQOK01000903.1, read on the forward strand.
CCGATTGTTTTTGCTGTTGGCGCAGAGCGTGCGTCGGGATACGCACGGCCGCCTGCGATCAGGCATCCGTCGCCGGCGGCACGCGCGACACTGCGAGCTGTGCATCCGGGCGGCGCGGCAGCAGCAATACGAAGCAGACCGACTCGTCGGGTGCCTGCCTGGCCAGGCCTACCCATCCCCCAAGACGCTCGGCGATGCGCCGCACCAGGTACAGACCGAGCCCCGCGCCCGGCGCATGCCGCGCGCTTTCGCCGCGGTAGTACTTCTGGAACAGCCGCTCGCGTTCGGCAGGCGCGATGCGTTCGCCCGGATTGGCGACCTCCAGCCGCAGCCCTCCGGCACCGCCGCGGACGCGCACGCGGATGGCCATGCCCGCCGGGCAATGGCGGTCGGCATTGGCGAGCAGGTTGCGCACGGCCACCCGCAGCAGTCCGGTGTCGGTGAGCAGACCATCGTCGTCGGTGAGAATCTCGCAGACCACGCGCTGCGGCGGGAAGTCACCGCACAGGTCGTCGAGCAGGACGCGCAGCGCGCACGGCTGCAGCCGCAGCTCCGAAGCCGCCTCGCCCATGCGGTCGTCGGCGAGATACTCGTCCACCAGCGCCAGCAGCCGTTGCGCCGCGTCGCGGATGTTGCCGCAGCGCACGCGATTGCGTTCCGGCGGCGCATCCAGCTTGCGCGCCAGCTGTTGCGCCGAGGTCATGATGACGGCCAGCGGCGTGCGGAACTCGTGCGACACCATCGCCACGAAATCGCGTTGCTCCTGCATGACCTTGCGCTCGGTCTGCAGCAAGCCGCGCAGGTCGTTCTCCAGCGCCTGCCGCCTGCCGATTTCGTTGCGCAGCTCTGCGGTGCGCAACGCCACGTCACGCTCCAGCGCCAGACCGTGCCTGCGCGCGAGTGCCACCGCGGCCTCGGCATGCCGCCGTTCGCGCAATCGGCGCTGCCGCTCGTAACGGCCGATGAGGAACACGCTCAGCAGCGTCATGTGCAGCATGGTGCCGAACGTGGTGGCGTACTGGGTCCACGCATTGACCGGGACGAATCCGAGGTTGCGCAGGAAGCCCAACATCACCCCCAGATAGAACGGAAAGAACGCGAGCACGAAGAACAGCGCCGGCCGATAGCGGCGCCACAGCAGGTGCAGCCCCAGCCCCGCCAGCAGCAGGATCTCCAGCAGGCCCAGCGACTGCACCGGCTGCATGCCCCAGGCGTAGTGGCCGGCGAGCACGAACACGGCGCAACCCAACGCGACCGCCCACAACAGACGTGTGCCCCAGCGCACCAGCCGCGGATGAAAGGCGCGCAGGTTCAGTTGCCGGCTGGCGACCTGGAATCCCACCGGCAGACTGCAGGCGATGCTGATGCCCAACAGCGTGTCGCTCCACGCCATCGGCATGCCGGTGACCTGCTGCACCAGGCCGATGGACATCGCTTCGTTGAACACGCAGCCGCCGAGATAGGCCACGAACAGGCCACTCATGCGCGCGCGCGTGGCGAGCCAGAACAGCACGTGCAGGCACAGCAGCAACAGGTAGAAGCCGAAATACAGGCCGAACTGCAGCCCCTCGCGCCGCGAGTGGTTATCGAACGGCAGCCGTTGCCAGACGTCCAGACGGGTGACCAACGCGTTCTTGCTGCGCAACCGCAGCAGCACCTCGTAATCGCCCGCATGCGTTGGCGCGAACTGGAAGACCGGGCTGCGGTAGTCCACCGGCCAATCGCGCCGCGGCACGCGTTCGCCGCTGTCCCCCAGTGCGCGCCAGGCGCCGCCCTCGGGCCGCACGTAGGCCTGCACGTCGTCGAGCAAGGCATTGCTCAATCGCACCATCCAGCCGCCGGGCGGTACACTCTGGACATGAACAGGCAGGCGCAGCCACACGGCACCGTCAGCGAATCCCGCGTTGAGGCCGTCGGGCAGCCGGGTCCAGCCGGTCGCGGCGGCGGCCTGCACCACGTCCAGTCGGCCGTGCGGATCGTCCAGGCGCTGCAGATACCCGCTCGCATCCTGGTGCGCGCTGGTCAACGGCAGCGCCGCGACCGGGGATGGCGCCGCGTCGGCGGCCACGGCCACGCCCACCACAAGCCATGCGCCCACCAGCCAGCGCCACCATTGCGCCATCATTCGCCATACCGCACCCTTGCCAGCCGATGACGTTACAGCAAACCGCACTGCGCGAGGACGCGACTCCATGTCCGAGGTGATCCTGCTCGAGGACGAGCCGGTGCTTTGCGAAGAACTCGGCGAGTTCCTGCAGGATCTGGGCTACGTCGTCCTCTGCGTGGACAGCATCGCCGGCTTCCGGCAACGATTCGATCCGGCGCGCCACACCATGGCCGTGATCGACGTCGGTCTTCCCGACGGCAGCGGCCTGGAACTGGTCAGTGAACTGCGGCGTGCCGGCCATCGGCTGGGCATCGTGGTGTTCAGTGCACGCAACACCGCCAGCGACCGCATCGCGGGACTGGAACTCGGCGTGGACCACTACCTGGGCAAGGGCGTCGATCTGGACGAACTCGCCGCCACCCTGGCGTCGCTGGGCCGGCGCCTGGCCCTGCCGCCACCGGCGGCGCGCTGGGTCCTGGAACTGGCCGCCGCACGCCTGAACGTTCCCAACGCGCCGCCGGTGCCGCTGTCGCGCCAGGATCTGCTGGTGCTGGCCTGCCTGATGCGCCATGCCGGCGAGAGCGTGGGCCACCGCGAGATCGCCGACGCGCTGGGGGTGAACTTCCTCGAGTACGACCGGCGGCGGCTGGACACGCAGATGTACCGCCTGCGGCGCCGCGTGGAGGAAATCAGCGGACGCCCGCTGCCGGTGAAGACCTTGCGCAACAGCGGCTATCGCTTCCACGCACCGGCGGCGATCGCCCCCTGAGCGCCGCGGCGTGCCTCGCCGACGCGCCCTGCGGCCTGGCCACCAGTGCGCAAGCTCCGCTGCCGGCTCCCGCAACACGATGGCCCCTAAACGAAAAACGCCGGCGATGCCGGCGTTTTTCTTTCCTCGCAGGCGTTGCGGGGCCGATCAGCCCTGCCACTTGCCCAGCGCGGCCAGGCCGTTTTCCTTGGCGCGCTCGTACACCACCTGCTGCGCCTTGGCGAAATTGCCCTTCATGTCCTGCGCCCACAGCTTCAGCGCGGCCTGCTGCATGGCGCGGCCGTAGGAGAAGCTCAGCGGCCACGGCAGGTTGCCGAGCTGGTTCATCGCGTTGAGGTGCGCGGTGGACTGCTCGTCGGTCTGGCCGCCGGACAGGAACACGATGCCCGGCAGGATCGCCGGCACGGTGCTCTTGAGGCACATCACGGTGGACTCGGCCACTTCCTCGACACTGGCCTGCTCGTCGCAGTCCTTGCCGGCGATGACCATCGAGGCCTTGAGGATGGTGCCTTCCAGGACCACGTTCTGCTCGTACAGCGCGCCGAACAGCGAACGCAGCGTGACTTCGGTGACCTCGTAGCAGGTCTCGATGTCGTGGTCGCCGTCCATCAGCACTTCCGGCTCCACCATCGGCACTAGGCCCTGCTCCTGGCACAGCGCGGCATAACGGGCCAGCGCATGCGCATTGGTCTCGATGCACACGCCCGACGGGATGTCCTCGCCGATGGTGATGACCGCACGCCACTTGGCGAAGCGCGCGCCGAGCTTGTAGTACTCCTCCAGGCGCGCGCGCAGGCCGTCCAGGCCTTCGGTGATCAGTTCGCCCGGCATGCCGGCCAGCGGATGCGTGCCCTTGTCGACCTTGATGCCGGGGATGATGCCGTGCTCGGCCATGTACTTGGCGAACGGCACGCCGTCCTTGGTCTTCTGGCGGATCGTCTCGTCGTACAGGATCGCACCGGAGATGTGGTCGCTCAGCTTGGGCGTGGTCAGCAGCAGCTCGCGGTAGGCACGGCGATTCTCTTCGACATTCTCGATGCCCACGCCGGCGAAGCGCTTGGCGATGGTGCTGGTGGATTCGTCGATCGCGATGATGCCCTTGCCCGGGGCGACCATTGCCTGTGCGGTTTCGGCAAGCTGTTCGATGCTCATACGGTTCCTGATGGCTGCAGCGGGGGAACGCCCATTATACCGGGCCGGCCTGCATGCATTCCGTTACCGCGGGGATTGCAAGCGGTTACAGGCGTAGACCGTGCATGTTCCCGGCACTTCAGCCAAGTGCATCCGTCATTGCGTCACACTGCGCCTCTTCTTCGGCCTGCGCGGTCTGCAGCGGCGCAGCGTCCAGGGCCGGCACCGGCGCAGGCGCGCCCTGCGCTGTCGGCAAGGCGATGTCGAGCGCATCGAGCAACGGCTGCCAGTCGTCGGCACTGCGCGCGCGGCGGTGCGCCAGCAACGCGGCGTGGTGGCGCAGCCCCGGCAGCTGCCAGCGCAGTTCGCAGCAGACGCGGTCGACTTCCTCGGCCGCTTCCGGCGCGGCGATCAGCCACGGCAGTTGCTCGACCATCTTGCCGGCGCCGGAATCGTGGATGGCCATGATGTAGCCCACGATCAACAGCAGCAGATGCTGCAAGGCCGCGCGCTCGTCCTCGCGCAGGTCGCCGCCGCGCTGCAGCCGCAACGCCTCGTCGCGTGCCCGCTCCAGGCCGTCGAGCAGGGCCGCCACCACCTCGCGCAGGTGCTGCGGATCGTGCGCCGGCGCCTGTTCCAGCGCGCAGTCGCGCAGGCGCTCGGTCAGCAGGTCGACCACGTCGCGCGGGAACTGTCCGGGCACCACGCGCAGCGCGATGCGCATCCGCGCCAGCGCCTGCGCATGGCCCTGCTCGCGCTCGAACAACCCATCCAGCGTTTCGGCACAGGAGATCAACCGGCCCAACGGCGACAGCGCCGACGCGCCGACCGGATAGCCGGAGCCGTCGATGCGTTCGTGGTGCTCGCGTGCGGCCGCGGCCTGCTGCGCCGAGTACACGCCGGATTCGCCCAGCAGCGCGGCGCTGATCACCGGGTGCACGCAGCGCATGCGCCACTGCGCGAAGTCCTGCTGCGCCTCCGGAATCTCCAGCACCACCGGATCCACGTACATCTCGCCGAGATCGTGCAGCAGGCCGACTTCCGCGGCCTCGCGCATCGCCGCATCCGAGCGCGACAGCAGCGCCGCCAGCCAGGACACCAGCATCGCCACCCGCACCGCGTGCGAGAACGCGGCCGGCCGGGTCTGGCCGAGGGTGGTCAGCAAGGTGCCCGGCGCGCCCAGCGTGCGGGCGCGGGCCAGCATGGCCATCACCGGCTGCGCCTGCTCGCCCAGCAACTGCCGCAGGTGCGGGTGTTCGTCCAGTTCGCGCTGCGCGGCCAGCTGCACTTCGCTCGGGCGCAGCTCCTCGCAGAACGCCAGCGAGGATTCCAGCGGACGCAGCAGGCGCCGCGCGATCAGGCGCTCGCGCAGGCCGGCGTTGATGCGCTGGCCCTTGGCGACGAGCAGGATGCCGCGGCGGTCGCGGATATCCTCGGTGACCACCAGCTCGCGCGTGGCCGAGGCCTGGATCAGGTGTTCAAGGCAATGCGTGCCGGGGCGCTCGGGCAGGTCCAGCCCGAGTTCGGCGTGCGCGCTTGGGGACGTCATGGGGGTGTCGCACGATCAGGGAACGGGAGGGCGCCGCGCCGTTCCATGCGCGATCGAACAGGTATTGCCGACGGCGCGGCGGCCGGGGCCGCCGCGCCGCGTCCTTCAGAGTTCGCCCAGGCCGCTGGCACGGCCGTCCGGGCCGACCTCGAGCAGGCGCAGGGTGTTGGTCGCGCCGTGGGTTTCCATGTGCTCGCCGCTGGTGAACACCACGCGGTCGCCCGGCGCCAGCAGGCCGGCTTCGACCAGCACGCGGATCGCGCCGCGCGCGGCCTCGCGCGGAGTCAGGCCGCGGCTGTCGAAGTTGATCGGGAACACGTCGCGCATCATCGCCATGTGCCGGCGCGCGCCGTCGTGGCGGGTCACCGCGAAGATCGGCGCCTTGGCGCGGAAGCGCGACAGGTAACGCGGGGTGCCGCCGGATTCGGTCATCGCCACGATCGCGCGCACGCCCACATGCTGGGACAGGAACATCGTCGCCATGGCGATGGCCTGGTCGGCGCGCTCGAGGTTGCGCGGGGCCATGCCGAAGTCGGTTTCGGTCTCGAACTGGCGCTCGGCGCCCAGGCAGATGCGCGCCATCGCCTCGACCGCACGGATCGGATAGGCGCCGGCGGCGCTCTCGGCCGACAGCATCACCGCGTCGGTGCCGTCGATCACCGAGTTGGCCACGTCCAGCACTTCGGCGCGGGTCGGGATCGGGCTCTCCACCATCGACTGCAGCATCTGCGTGGCGGTGATCACCACTTTGTTCTGCGCCAGCGATTCCTTGATGATCTTCTTCTGCAGGCCGGGCAGCTCGGCGTCGCCGATTTCCACGCCCAGGTCGCCACGCGCGACCATCACCACGTCCGAGGCCTCGACGATCTCGCTCAGGTTCTCGATCGCCTCGGTGCGCTCGATCTTGGACACCAGCGCCGCATCGCAGCCGTGCGCGCGGGCGATGCGCCGCGCCTCGTTCATGTCCTCGGCGTTGCGGCAGAACGACACCGCGATGAAGTCCACGCCGATCTTGGCGACGATGCCGATCAGTTCCTTGTCGCGCTCGGTCAGTGCGCCCAGCGACAGGCCGCCACCCTGCTTGTTGAGCCCCTTGCGATCGGACAGCACGCCATCGTTGAGCACGCTGGTGACGATGCGCTCGCCCTGCACCTCGACCACCTTCAGCTGCATCAGGCCATCGTCCAGCAGCAGCACGTCGCCCGGCGCCACGTCCTGCGGCAGGCCCAGGTAGCTGACGCCGACCTGGCTGGCGTCGCCCGGCGCGGCATTGGCATCGGCGATGAGGTCGAAGCGGTCGCCGAGCTTGAGCGAGACCTTGCCCTGGGCGAAGCGCTCGATGCGAATCTTCGGACCGGGCAGGTCGGCGAGAATGCCGATCTCGGCGCCGACGCGGGCCGCGGCGGCGCGCACTTCGGCGGCGCGCTTGGCCTGGCCCGACGGATCGCCGTGGCTGAAGTTCAACCGCACCACGTTGACGCCGGCGCGGAACAGATCCTCGAGCACGCCGGGCGGGTCGGTGGCCGGACCGAGGGTGGCGAGAATCTTGGTGCGGCGCTGGCGTTCGATCATGATGGCATCCTTGGAAAAAGCGCTCAAAGCTAGCACACGCGCCCATCACACAGCATGGCATTTCGGCATAGACGCACGCGCGGTCCGGCATAGCGAGCGGACAATGCGGGACAGTATGTGGTCATGCAACGCCAATAGCCGCCGGCCTGCGGACACCGCGCGGGCAGGCTCACGCCAGGCGACGCAGCATGCGCAGCCAGCGCCCTGTGCGCCGGACGCACCGGCGCAAGTGCCCATTCAGGCCGCGACGAGCGCCGGCAACTGCGCCGGCGACTGCGCCAGCACATCGGCACCGGCCTGGCGCAGTTCCTCGACATCGCCGAAGCCCCACAGCACGCCGATGCTGCGCATGCCGTGATGGCGCGCGCCGTCGATGTCCATGCGCCGGTCGCCGATCATGCGGCACTGCGCCGGCACGACAGAGAGCCGCCGCAGCGCCTCGGCGATCAGGTCCGGCTTGGCCCGGCGCGCGCCGTCGTCGCTGGCACCGACGATCTCCTCGAAGCGAGCGCCGAACGGCAACTGCTCGACGATGCGCCGCGCGAAGCGTTCGTTCTTCGAGGTCACCACCGCCAAGCGGTGACCGGCCGCAGCCACCGCCTCCACCGCCGCGCCGATGTCCGGGAACACCGTGTGCTCGCGCCAGCCATGGCTGTCGTAGCGGCTGCGGTACAGCGTCAACGCCTGCTCCACCAACGCCGCATCGCCGCCGAAGTGCTGCTGGAAGCTGTCGCGCAGCGGCGGACCGATCCAGGCGCGCAACTGCGCCGGGGTCGGCAGCGGCTGACCCAGTTCGGCGAAGGCATGGCGCAGGCTGCCGACGATGCCGGCCTCCGAATCGACCAGGGTGCCGTCCAGGTCGAAGAACAGGACGTCGGCGGCGCTCACGCGCCGCGCGCCTGCAGCGCGGCCACCGCCGGCAGGGTCTTGCCTTCCAGGAACTCCAGGAACGCGCCGCCGCCGGTGGAGATGTAGCTGACCTGCTCGGCGATGCCGTACTTGTCGACCGCGGCCAGGGTGTCGCCACCGCCGGCGATGGAGAACGCCGACGAGGCGGCGATCGCCCGCGCCAGGGTCTCGGTGCCCTTGCCGAAGGCGTCGAACTCGAACACGCCGACCGGGCCGTTCCAGACCACGGTGCCGGCCTTGGCGATCAGCTCGGCGTAGTGCGCGGCGGTCTGCGGGCCGATGTCCAGGATCAGGTCGTCGTCGGCGACATCGGTGACCGCCTTCACCGTGGCCTCGGCGTCGGGCATGAACTGCTTGGCCACCACCACGTCGCTGGGCAGCGGGATCGCCGCGCCGCGCGCATTGGCATCGGCCACGATCTTGCGCGCGGTGTCGAGCAGGTCCGGCTCGCACAGCGACTTGCCGACCGCATGCCCGGCCGCGGCGATGAAGGTGTTGGCGATGCCGCCGCCGACGATCAGCTGATCGACCTTGTCCACCAGGTTGGACAGCAGCTCCAGCTTGGTCGAGACCTTGCTGCCGGCGACGATCGCCAGCAGCGGCTTGGCCGGTTGCTCCAGCGCCTTGGCCAGCGCATCCAGCTCCGCCATCAGCAGCGGGCCGCCGGCGGCGACCGGGGCGAACTTGATCACGCCATGGGTGGACGCCTGCGCACGGTGCGCGGTACCGAACGCGTCCATCACGAACACGTCGCACAGCGCTGCATACTTTTTCGCCAGGGCCTCGTCGTCCTTGCCCTCGCCGACGTTCATGCGGCAGTTCTCCAGCAGCACGATGTGCCCGGGCTGCACGTCCACGCCATCGACCCAGTCGCGGATCAGCGGCACGTCGACGCCGAGCAGCGCAGCCAGGCGGATGGCCACCGGCTCCAGCGAATCCTCCTGGGTCCACACGCCTTCCTTGGGCCGGCCCAGATGCGAGGTCACCATCACCGCCGCGCCCTGTTCCAGCGCGTGCTTGAGCGTCGGCACCGAGGCCAGGATGCGCTGCTCGGAGGTGATCAGGCCATTGTCGATCGGCACATTCAGATCTTGCCGGATCAGCACGCGCTTGCCGGACAGGTCGAGATCGGTCATTCGCAGGATGGACATGTGATTGCTCGCTTTCGTGGGGTTGCAAAGGGAAAACCGCGCCATCGGTGCAGTATCGGCGTCGGCATCGGAACGTCGGGTGCACGCCGTTCGGCCGATCGCCGCGCAGCGGCCAAACCGCCATTGTCCGGCGTCGGCCGCACAGCGGCAAATCGGTGGAGGACGGTGCGCTGCCCCGCGCGCGCGGCGCGGCGTGCGCGCCGTCGCCGCGGGATCGATCAGCCCGTGCCCTCGCCGGCGCCGGGTTTGCGCAGCAGGCTGAGCGCGAAACCGACCACCAGCAGCGCACCGCCGACCAGCAGCGCCCACAGCAGCCAGGTCTTCCAGTCGCGCGGCGGCGGTGGCACCTGCAGCGCCGCG
>NZ_AQOK01000904.1:0-6688 GCF_000364645.1 Xanthomonas sp. SHU 308
AACGGTCAACTCGAACAGTCGTATGTCCGGGTCAAGGGCAACCATTCGACGATGAGCGGCAGCAGCGACGAACTCGCCAGCATGAAGCGCGAGACCCAGGGCGATGGCCTGTGGTTCCGCCGCGGCGGCAAGCGCTACGTGGTGCACGATCCTGCGCTGCTGGCCCGCTTCGACGCGCTATTCGAGCCGATCGGCAAGCTGGGCGCGCAGCAGGGCGAGCTCGGCAAGCGCCAGGGAGCACTGGGCCGAGAGCAGGGCGAGCTGGGTCGTGAACAGGGCAAGCTGGTCCGGGAGAGCATCGCGCTGGCGGCGGACCGCATGGACTCCAACGGCATTGCCGCCAAGGCGCAAGCACGTGCCCAGACCGAACTGGCGCAGCGCCAGGATGCACTGTCGGCGAAGATGCGCGCGCTCGGCGAACAGCAGGCCGCGCTGGGCCGGCAGCAGGGCGAACTGGGTGCGCGTCAGGGCGAATTGAGCGCGCAGATCGATCGCGAGGTCGACCGCCTGTTCGATGCCGCCATCGCCGCGGGCAATGCGCAGCGGCTGGAGTGATGTCGCCGGCGGCGTGCGCAGCGCCTACGCCGATGCCGCAGCCGCCAGCGCGCGTTCCTCGGCCTCGGCGGCGACCAGGCGCTGCAGCAGCAGCGCCAGCGTGACCACGTCCTGGTGGTTGTGCACGGCGACGCGGCGCAGGTTGCGCGCGTTGCCGCCGCGCAGGTAGCCCAGCCACGCCGCCGGCGCTTCCGAGCCCGGCAGGTCGTCCTCGCGCACCACGCGCAGCAACTGCCGCTCGATGGTGGCGAGCTTGCAGTTCTCCCAGGTGCCGCGGTAACGGCGGCGGGTGGGATGCAGCAGGTCCACGTGGTCCAGCGCCGACAGCGGATCGGCGCAGCGCGCCAGCCGGTAGCGGGTCTTCAGCAACGGCGCGTCGTAGCAGCGGCCGTTGTAGCTGGACAGCACGGTGCCCGGCCGCAGCCAGGCGCGAAACGCCTCCAGCATCGCCTTCTCCGCACCCATCGTGGCCATCAGCAACTGGCGGATGCGCAGGCCCGGGCCGTCGGCCGGATGCACGCTCCAGTCGGCCGCGCCGATCATGAAGGCGCGGGTGCCGGTGCCGCCGGCCAGGCCGGTGGTCTCGGTGTCGAAGAACAGCAGGTCGGTGGGGTCCACCGTATCCTCGCGGCGGGCGAAGGCCAGCGACAGCGCGCCGGCGGGAATCGGCTGCGGCAGGAACGCCTCGATCAGGTGCAGCCCGGGTGCGATCTCCACCCCGGGCAGGTGCCGGTCCGGCGCCGCGGCCGGTCTGCGTGGGGATGCAGCCGCGGTGGGCGCGACCGCACGCTCGCGCAGGCCGAGCAGGCGCCGCAGCGCGGACACATCGGTGCCGCCGCGGTCGAACGGGGCGATGGCGATGGGCGGCGCTACCGCGGTATCGCCGCCGCCGCTGCGCGGGGGAGCGGGTGGCGTGCGTGGGGCCGGCGTTGCAGTTGCCTGCGATACGATCTCGCGCGGCTGCGGCGCTGCCTGCCGCGGCGCTTGCGTGGACGTCGCCGCGGCAGTGTCTGCGCGTGGCGCGGCAGACGCGTCGGCTGCGATGCGATGGCCGGAGGACGCAGGCGCGCGCTCGGCGCTGGCGTCGCCGGCCTGCCGGCGCAGCGCGCGCAGGCGCTCCAGGCTGATGCTCATGCGCTCCACTCCGGCAGCGCATCGGCATCGGCATCAATGGCGATCGTGGTTGCGCCGTGCGCGTCCAGCGCCGCGTCGTCCTCGCCGTCGAGCAACAAACGCAGCACGCGCAACGCCAGCGCCCGCGGCGTGGTCGCGCTTTCCTCCTGCGCGGCCAGCACCGGGCCGACGCAGGCCGGGCAGCCGGCCACGCAGTCGCAGCCCTGCACCAGTTCGCGCGCGCGCTGCACCAGTTCGGCCTGGCGCCGCCACAACGGCTCGCTGAGGCCGACGCCGCCGGGGAAGTTGTCGTACAGGTACACGGTGGGCACGAACTGCTGCAGTTCGACGCTGGCCGGCTCGCCGCTGTCGCCACCGCGCAACTGGCCGCGGCCCTTGGCGTCGGCCACCGCGAACCAGGCGCCGTCGCCGTCGCCCACCGCCTGCTGCAGATCGCGTGCGTCGGCCATCACCGCCACCGTGGCCACCACGTGCAGCGCGTAGGCCGCGCCCAGGAAACCGTCCAGCGCGTCCTGCTTGCTGCCGAACGCCTTGAGCAGGGTCGCCTGCGGCAACTGCCACCACACCGCGGTGGTGTGCAGTTCCTGGTCGGGCAGGTTGACCGGGCCGTAGCCGATGTTCTCGTGGGTGTAGTAGCGGATCTTCTTGTAGCCGGCCACGCGCCGCACCACGTGCACCTCGCCGTGGTGCGCGTCGCCGCGCCCGGCCGCGCCGCCGTCGAAGCGGTCCAGCACCTTGAGCTTGGTGAAGTCGATGCTGTCGGTGTAGTAGTCCACATGGGTGCGGGTGACGTAGGCCTTGCGGCCTTCCCAGTCCAGCTTCTCCACCTGGTAGGGCGTGCTCTGCACCATGTGGATGGCGCCTTCGTACAGGGTCAGCGCGGCGGCGGAATAGTCCACCTCGGCGATGATCTGCTGCTTGCCGTCGGTCTTGTCCACCACCACGAAGTTGCCGTCGGCCACCGAGCGCAGGCTCACCGCATTGGCCGGGTAGCTGTCGGCGATCCACTCCCAGCGGTCGCCTTCCTGGTGCACCACTTCGCTCTCGGCCAGCGCCTCCAAGAACACCGCCGGGTCCACCGGGCCGAACGCCTCGCCGGCGACGAAGGTCAGCTCGAACGCGGCGCAGCGGATGTGGTCGAACAGGATCAGCGGCTGGTCCGGGGCGATACGGGCGTGTTCCGGCGAGGCATCGGCGAAGAAGTCCGGGTGCCGCACCACGTACTGGTCCAGCGGCTGCGAACTGGCCACCAGCACGCCCAGCGCCGGCTGCTGGCGGCGCCCGGCGCGGCCGAAGCGCTGCCAGGTGGCGGCGACGCTGCCGGGGTAGCCGTTGAGCACCACCACGTCCAGCGCGCCGATGTCCACGCCCAGTTCCAGCGCCGAGGTGGAGACGATGCCGTCGATGCTGCCGGCGCGCATCGCCCGCTCGGCCTCGCGGCGCTCGCTGGGCAGGTAGCCGCCGCGGTAGGCGCGGATGCGCGGCGGCTTGCGCGGGTCGTGGTCGAAGATGTCCTTCAGGTACTTGGTCAGTACCTCCACCATCAACCGGGTCTGCGCGAACACCAGGGTCTTGAGCCCGGACTTGATCGCGATGCGCGCGATGCGGTTGCTCTGCGAGCGCGCAGAGGCGCGCAGGCCCAGGTCGGCGTTGACCACCGGCGGGTTCCACAGCAGCACGTGCTTGTCGCCGCTGGGCGCGCCGGAGTCGGTGATCGCATGTACGCGCTGCTCGATCAAGGCCTCTGCGTGCGCGCGCGGGTTGCCGATGGTGGCCGAGCACAGGATGAACTGCGGCGTGACGCCGTAGAACGCGCAGATGCGCTTGAGCCGGCGCAGCACGTTGGCGACGTGGCTGCCGAACACGCCGCGGTAGGTGTGGATCTCGTCGATCACCACGTAGCGCAGGTTCTCGAAGAACTGCGCCCACTTGGTGTGATGCGGCAGGATCGCCTGGTGCAGCATGTCCGGGTTGCTGACCACGATGTCGCCGTGCAGGCGGATCGCCTGGCGCGCATCGCCGGGGGTGTCGCCGTCGAAGGTGAAGGCCTTCACCCCGAGGTCGCCGGCACGGTTGAGATCCAGCAGCTCGGCCACCTGGTCCTGCGCCAGCGCCTTGGTCGGGAACAGGTACAGCGCCTTGGCCTGCGCGGTCATCGCCGCGGCCACCACCGGCAGCGTGTAGCACAGCGACTTGCCCGAGGCGGTGGGGGTGACGATGGCCACGTGCTCGCCGCGCTGCGTCGCGTCCCAGGCCTCGGCCTGGTGGCTGTACAGCTGCGCGATGCCGCGTTCGCGCAATGCGGCGGCCAGCGCCAGCGGCACGTCGTCCGGGATCGGCGCGTAGCGGCCGGCCTGGCCCGGGATGGTGAAGCTGCCGGTGATGCGGTCGTGGTAGCGGCGCTCGAGCCGCGCGCTGAGCAGGGCGCCATCGCGCGAGGGCATCCCGTCGGTGGTGGACAGGGCGCGCTCGGCGTCCTCGGTGCGCGGGGCTAGGGCGTGGGCGGGCATCGGCACGGCTCTCAAAGCGGAACAGGGAAGCGAAATCGCGTCTCAGGGTATGAGACCGGGCGCGCCGAGGCGAGACGGGCAGGCTGAGCGGATTCAGGCTGGGCGATGCGCGGAGGCAGCCCGCCTACCGACAGGTGCAGGCGGCTGCGCTGCGAATAAAGAGTGGCGCCAAAGGGGCACGCCTTTGGAATGCGGCGAAGCGCGCGTCAGTAGGCGCGCGCTTGCCCCTGGCTTGGCTGCTGCGCCTGCTCGTATGTTTGAACGGCATGTTGCTGCTCCGCCTGGTAGGCGCTTTCGCGGATTGGCGGTGCTGCAGCATGCGCATCCAGCTGGGTCCGAAATCCGGGCGTTCGCCCGGCGATGAATATCTGTTGATCCTGCAGCGTCACCGCTCCCAACTGGTCGACACGTTCAATCCCGGCGCTCTTCGCGGCGACCAGTGCCTGTGCCACCTTGGCGTCGGACACGCTCTCTGGCAGCCGATCGCGCAACGCGTCGAAATAAGCTTTGTCGGGATGATGCTGGGGAAAGCGTTCCTGGGCCTGATCCTGCAGCTTGGTCACATCGCGATTGATTCGGTCGACTGCATCGTGGTCGACCAGTTCCCGCTGCGGATCCCCTGCCGGCAATTTCAGGCGCGGGTCTTCGGGATAGAGCTGCTTCAGGCGCGCGTCGTTCAGGCCGGTCACGAGTTCGCCGTTCTTCAGGGCGGCGTAGGCTTCCCGGGCCAGTTGATCGGCGCCGGAGGTCCTGTCGCCGATACGGCGCCCAGCCTCGTTGTTCCACAGATCCATGCGGTGCTCTGCTGGATCGTTCCGGTGGGCCGGGCCGATTTCGGCGTCGTTGCCGAACCTGCGCGCAATCCACTGTTGCCCCAAGGCGATCTGGGTGACGCGCCCGCTGGTGTAGGCGTGCCGGAACGCATCCAGCGCGTCGTTATGGCCTTGCGCCTGAATGCTGCCATCGGCGCGACGTGCCAGATGCACGCCGCTGAGTTGCTCGTAGTGCCGATACGCTTCCTGTTCGATCTCGCGCTTGGCGCCCTTGGGGTCGGTGATGTCGACCATGTTCAGCCCTCCGCTGGCTTGAGGAACTCCACTGGCCCCGCGTAGCCAGGATATTTCTTGCGGATGAGGATGCGTTCTCCCGGCTTCACGCATATGTCCTCTAGCGATTGTGGGACGTGCGCTTCGTCGACGAAGAACTGCTCATAGGGGAGCGAAAGCGTCTGTTCGCCGGCGTCCTGCTTGAATGTCAGGCGCAGGCTGTCATCGCGCGCGAAGCACAACGACGCCCACGGGAAATCGGTCAGCTGACTGGCAGTCACGACGACGTTGTCGCGACCACCGAGCAGTGCGTCCACGCGCTGTGCGAACTGGGCTTGGGAAATATGGGGATCGGTCATGGTGCATCCTGCAAGCAAGGCGAACGGGAGAAAATGCAGGAAAGACGGCCGTCGTGGCGGCACGGTCATCGGCGTGGCTCCTTCCATTGGTCCCGCGGAATTTATATCGCAGGAAGTGAACGCTTTCACCGTCGGCAGCCTGCCGCCCCGACGGAGATCGCTTCAACCTGTGATAGGCGACACCCCTGCGTCCTGAGGCCATCGACAGGTATCCTGTCGGCCCCCCGGCACCGGCGGCCCCCGTCGCCCACTGTTCCTGTCCGTGTACGCTTCCCCGCTTCCCCCGCACTACCGCACCGCCGCCGCGCGCCGCGCCGATCTGCTCGTGCATGCCGCCGGCCTGCTGCTGGCCGTGGTCGGCGGCGCGCTGCTGGTCTGGCGCGCCCATGCCAACGACGCGCTGATCGTGGCCACCAGCATCTACGCGCTGGGGCTGCTGACCATGTTCGCCTGCTCGGCGGCGTACAACTTCGCCCCGCCGCAGCGCCAGCCGGTGCTGCGCAAGCTCGACCACGCCGGCATCTTCGTGATGATCGCCGGCTCCTACACGCCGTTCTTCGTGCTGGCGCTGTCCGGCGCCTGGGTCTGGTCGATGACCCTGGCGGTGTGGGGCGTGGCGCTGTTCGGGGTGTTCGCCAAGCTGTTCCTGCCCGGCATCGCCAAGGGCTTCTGGGTGGCGATCTACCTGCTGCTGGGCTGGGCGGGCATGGCGGCGGTCAAGCCGATCGTGGCCGGGCTGGACACGCCGGTGCTGTGGCTGATCGCTGCCGGCGGGGCGATCTACACGGTGGGCGTGGCGTTCTACGTGCGCAAGTCGATGCTCTACAACCGCGCGATCTGGCATGCGCACGTGCTGGGCGGCGCGCTGGTGCACTGGTGCGCCATCTGGCTGTGCCTGCGCCCGCTGTCGGCGACGTGAACGGTGGCGCCGATGCGCTAGAGATGGCCGTGCCGCGTCCGTAAGCTCGGGCGTCATGGACAGCATGCACACAGCGGATCCGACCGGCCGGCGCCTGCGCACGATGCTGGCAATCGCCTTGCTGGCGACGTGCGCGAATGTGCAGGCACAACAGGCCGCGCCCGC
>NZ_AQOK01000905.1:0-12882 GCF_000364645.1 Xanthomonas sp. SHU 308
CGCTGTCGCTGCAACCTTCGACGTCGTCTGCCGCGCCCACCGCCGCATCGGCGCAGCCACGGTCCTCCGCTGGCGTCTTGGGGGCCGCAGTGGAAGTGGCCGTGGAGGCCGACGCACAATTGCCCCCGCGGCGCTGGCTGCAACGGATCCGCGAGCGCCGCGACGGCGGCGAACTGGACGTCGCCCGCGCCAGCCTGCTGCGCTTCCAGCGCACCCACCCGCACCGCACGGTGCCCGCGGACCTGCGCCCGCTGCTGCAGGACTGAGCCGCGCGCTGCCGGCGCCTGCGCCGCAGGCCGGCAGCGCACCTCGTCTACAATGCCGCCGATGCCCGACACGCTCCCGCACCCCGTCAGCCACAGCGTGGAGATCAAGCACAGCCGCTTCGTTGCCCACGCCGCGCCGATCGCCGACGCAGGCGCAGCGCTGGCGTTCGTGCAGCAGGTGATGGTGGCCGACGCCACCCACAATTGCTGGGCCTACCGCCACGGCGACGAATACCGTTCCAGCGACGACGGCGAGCCCGCCGGCACCGCCGGCCGGCCGATCCTGGCGGCGATCGACGGCCAGGGCTTCGACCGCGTGGTGGTGGTCGTCACGCGCTGGTACGGCGGCATCAAGCTCGGCGCCGGTGGTCTGGTCCGCGCCTACGGCGGCAGCGCCGCCGAATGCCTGCGCCTGGCGCCGCGGCAACCGTTGCTGGCCTTGAGCCTGCTGACCCTGCACTGCGGCTTCGACGACCTGGGCGCGGTGCATGCCGCGCTGAGCGCCTGCGCCGCGGAAAAACTCGATGAACGCTTCGATGCCGGCGGCGCCGAACTGCGCCTGCGCCTGCCCCGCGATCGCGTCGACGCCTTGAAAACCCGCCTGCGCGACGCCACTCGCAATCGGGTCCGCTGTTCGGAACCCGCCCCCGCATGAACACCCCGTCGGCCGACCAGGCCAAGTCGCTGCGCAGACTCGGCAGCCTGCGCACCCTGTGGCCGTTCGTGCGTCGCCGGCGCGGCCTGCTGATCGCCTGGCTGGTGGCGCTGGCGATCTCGTCCAGCGCCACGCTGAGCCTTCCGGTCGCGGTCCGGCAGATGATCGATCATGGCTTCGAGGACGTCGGCCTCATCAACCAGTCGTTCGCCCTGTTGTTCGCGGTCTCGGTGGTGCTGGCGGTGGCCACCGCCACGCGCTTCTACTTCGTGTCGCTGCTCGGCGAAAAGGTGGTCGCCGACCTGCGCGAGCGCCTGTACACGCACCTGATCGGCCTGCACGCCGGTTTCCACGACCGCAACCGCAGCGGCGAACTGGTCTCGCGCCTGTCGGCCGACAGCGAACTGCTGCGCGGGGTCATCGGCAGCACCATGTCGGTGGCGCTGCGCAGCACGGTCACCGCGGTCGGCAGCGTGGTGATGCTGTGCGTGACCAGCCCGCACCTGGCCGCCTACACCCTGCTCGGCATCCCGCTGGCGGTGCTGCCGATCGTGCTCGGCGCGCGGCGCCTGCAGAAGATCTCGCGCGCCAGCCAGGATCGCGTCGCCGACGCCAACACCCTGGCCGCCGAGACCCTGGGCGCGGTGCGCACGGTGCAGGCCTACGCGCGCGAAGGCTACGAACGCGGCCGCTTCGGCGAGGCGCTGGCGCAGACCGTGGCGGTGGCGCGGCGCCGGGTCGGTGCGCAGGCGCTGATCACCGCCGCGGCCATCGTGTTGATCTTCGGCGCCATCGTGCTGGTGCTGTGGTTGGGCGCGCACGAGGTCGCCGCCCACGAACTCAGTGCGGGCGCGCTCGGCCAGTTTTTGCTGTATGCGATGTTCGGCGGCGGTTCGGTGGCCTCGCTGGCCGAAGTCTGGAACGACCTGCAGCGCGCGGCCGGCGGCATGGGCCGCATCGCCGAATTGTTCCAGGAACGTCCCGAGATCGTCGCCCCGACCCAACCACGTGCGCTGCCGCAGCCGCTGCGCGGCGAGGTGCGCTTCGACAACGTCAGCTTCCGCTACCCGCAGCGCCCCGATCACCCGGCGCTGGACGGCTTCGATCTGCACGTGCGACCCGGCGAGAGCGTGGCCCTGGTCGGCCCCTCCGGCGCCGGCAAGAGCACGGTGCTGGCGCTGCTGATGCGCTTCCACGATCCGCAATCGGGCAGCGTGCAGGTGGACGGCCTGGATCTGCGCACGCTGGACCCGTCGCAACTGCGCGCGGCGATCGGACTGGTGCCGCAGCACCCGACCCTGTTCGCCGCCAGCGCCGCCGACAACATCCGCTACGGCCGGCTCGAGGCCAGCGAGGCGGAGGTCGAGGCCGCCGCGCGCGCGGCCGAAGCCGACGCGTTCCTGCGGCAATTGCCCGACGGCTATGCCAGCGAACTGGGCGAACGCGGTGCGCGCCTGTCCGGCGGCCAGCAGCAGCGCATCGCCATCGCCCGCGCCCTGCTCAAGGACGCGCCGATCCTGTTGCTGGACGAGGCCACCAGCGCCCTGGACGCGCAGAGCGAACACGCCGTGCAGCACGCGCTGGAGCGGCTGATGGCCGGGCGCACCACCCTGGTGATCGCACACCGCCTGGCCACCGTGCTGAAGGCCGACCGCATCGTGGTGATGGACCACGGCCGCATCGTCGCCCAGGGCACCCATGCGGAGCTGCTGGCGCAGGACGGGCTGTACGCCGAACTCGCTCGCCTGCAGTTCATCGACTGAGCACGCCGCGCTAACGGCGGCGGGACTACGGTCGGGCCGCGTCTGCGCTGCGGCCGCGCGCCCGCGGCCGCCGCTCCGGCGTCCCGCATTCCATGCAGCGTTCGACAGGAGGCTTCCGATGTCCTTTCGCCAATTGCCCGCCCTCGGTCCCGACGGCGAGGCCTATCTGATCACCGAGTTCCAGGACGATGCGCCGCGCCAGCAGCAGACGCAGCACGATCCGCACGCCGACAGCGGACTGCGCTACGAACTGGCCGACGGCCGCAAGCTGATCCGCCGCGGCCAGCAGTTCGTCACCACCGGCGGCGAGTTGACCCTGACCGCGGTCTAGCGTCGCCACCACGCTGTGCCGCCATGCCCTGTCATCGCCACTGGCGTTCGGGGTGCTGGCGGCACGCTGGTGAATTTTTCACCACACGGCTTGACAGGCTTGCGCCGCAAGGCGCGCCGAGGGTTATCCACATGTTTGCGCAGTGACCATCCACATGCGCTGTGGATGAATCTGGAGGTGGGCGTCGTGCGTCCATGTGTTCTGGAGCGCAGCTGAAGCCGCGACGAGCGAAGCGGTGCGCGTTCCGATCGCGCACCGCGTCGGGACTGAAGTGACTCCCACAATGCCCCAGCCCACTCGCCGCAAGTTCCTGCAGGAGCGGCTTCAGCCGCGACGGCGTTCGATGCAATTCACCCCGCCAGCACCCGCCCGATCCCACTGGCATCGATCTCCGCCGCCGCGCCGCGCACCGCCCCCGCATCGCTGGCCGGATCGAAGCCGAGCCGGAAATGCAATTCGCCCGCCTGCGTGCGCGAGGAATGGATCGAAGCGAGATTCACCCCATGGCGCTCGAACACGTGCAGCAGCGCGCGCAACGAGCCGGCGCGGTCTTCCGGCAAGTAGACGCTGAGCGTGGACTGCTCGGTCAGGTCGGCCAGCAGATAACCGACGCGTTCATAGCTGTAGTTGCCCTGCGCGATCGCCGCCTCGCCCAGCGCCTGCCGGTTGGCATCGAGAAACTCGGCACGAAACTGCGCGCGTGCGGCATCGTCGCCGCGACCGACCTGGTCGCGCAGCCGCGACAGCTGCGCGATCAGCCCGTCCAGCACATCGCCGACATGCGGATTGCCGAACTGGATGTCTTCGTAGATGGCCGGATTCAGGGCCAGGATGCGCGCGATGATCGCGGTATCCAGTTCGAACGAGGCCGAGCGGTACGGCAGCAGCGCCTGCAACGGCCCCAGCGCCGGCGCATGCTCGCGCAGCACGCCGGCCTGGGCCAGATGCGTGGCGTGGACCATCGCCTGCACCAGCGCCATCACCCGGTCGTGGTGCTCGGGCGTGGTGCGCACGCACTCGCCTTCCAGCGCCGCGTACAGCTGCTGCAGCCAGGGCTGCCACTGCGCCACCCGCGCCTCGCAGACCACCAGCACGCGGCCCTTGAGCGTGGGCGACTTCGGCGGCGCGGTCATCGGATGCAGGCCGGCCACTTCCGCCTGCGAGGCCAGCATCGCCGCCACCGGCGCAGCCTTGACCGAGGTTACGTCCAGCCAGAGCTGGTCGCGCTCGCGGCCGCCGGCGCGCTGCACGTACTCGCCGATCAACGCCGGCGTGTGCCGGATCGGCGCGGAGAAGATCAGCACCTGCGCCTGCTGCAGCAGCGCCTCCGGCGCCAGCGACTGCGGGTCGGCCGGATCGTGGCCGATCACCTGCAACTGCATGCGCTCGCGGAAGAAGCGGCTCAGCCAGCGGCCATAGGCGCCGGCACTGCCCACGATGCCGACGACCGGGTGCAGGCTCACGCCAGGCGCTCGGCGACGAAGCGCAGCGGCGTGGCCAGCGCAGCCGGCGCCGCCGCCAGCACGTCCAGCTCTTCCACGTCCGCGGCCAGGGTCGCCTCCAGCGCCGCATGCACGCCGGCAATGGCGCGGCCGATCGCCGCCTCGAAGCTGTCGCCGCGCAACAGGAACGCCACCAGCAGCGCCATCAACACATCGCCGGTGCCGGCGACATCCACCGGCAGCAATGGCGAGCACCAGCGGTAGACCGCTTCGCGGCTCACCGCCAGCGTGACCAATTGCCCGGCATCGCCGCCGACGCTGTGCGCAAGCACCCATTCCGGACCGCGCCCCAGCAACACGCGTGCTGCGGCGATCGCGTCGTCCTGCGCCAGTGCCGGCATGCCGGTCAGGCGGCCGAGCTCGAACGCATTCGGCGTCACCAGCCATGCGTGCGGCAACAGGCGCTCGGCGAAGATCGCTTCCAGGCCCGGTTCGACGTAGGGGCCGGTGTGCGTATCGCCGATCACCGGATCCAGGCAGTAGCGCAGCGTCGGGCACTGCGGCAGGGTGGCGTCGAGCCAGTCGGCGAAGGCGGCACCATTGCCGACGCTGCCGAAGTAGCCGGACACCAGCATGCGCGCGCGTTGCGGCAGGCCGCGCTCGCTGGCGCCGAGCAGCAGATCGGCGAACCAGTCCGACGGCAGCACCTTGCCACGCAGCGTGGCGTAGAACGGCGCATTGCTCAGCAAGGTGGTCGGGATCTCGGCCACGCGCAGGCCCAGCGCGCGCAACGGCGGCACCGCCGCGCTATTGCCGGCGTGGCCATAGACGAGTTGCGACTGCACGGAAATGACGTCGACCGGCACCGGCCCGTCGGGGCGCTGGCGGCGGCCATGGATGAGATGACTTGCGGCGGAGCTGTCGGCGGAAGCGTTCATCGCCGTAGTGTAGCGCCGGCGCAAGATCGCCAAGAGGCGCGTGCATGCGCGGTGTTGCGGGGGCTTTCAGCAACAACGGCCTCAGCTGCGACGCTCCGACGAGAAAGCGTCGCGGCTGAAGCCGCTCCTGCAACAGGGGCCAGGATGCGGGAGAAGTCCAAACAACATCCGGAATCAAGAATTTCTATTTCTCACTCCGCTCAGCGGCGAAGCATTCCACTTGTAGGAGCGGCTTAAGCCGCGACGCTTTAACGGTAAAGCCTCGGGGCTGAAGCCCCTCCCACAAAAGCACTGCGGGAAACAACACCGGGACCATCACGAATCCCGGCTTCCAACAGCCGCAGGCTGGTCATCCCTAATCCCGAATCCCTAATCCCGGCTCACGTCACGACGTCATCCGGTCCCAGAACCCCTTCACCCCATCGATGAAGGTCGCCGACTTCGGCGAATGCTTGCGCGCATCCTCGCCGGTGAAGGTGGACTCGAACTGCTCCAGCAGCTTGCGCTGGTCGGCGGTGAGGTTGATCGGGGTCTCCACCACCACGCGGCAGTACAGGTCGCCTTCGCTGCGGCTGCGCACCGAACGCACGCCCTTGCCGCGCAGGCGGAACAGCTTGCCGGTCTGGGTCTCGGCCGGGATGCGGATCTCTGCCTCGCCGCCCAGGGTCGCCACGCGCACGGTGTCGCCCAGCGCCGCCTGCGAGATGCGGATCGGCACCTCGCAGTGCAGGTCGTCGCCGTCGCGCTGGAAGATGGGGTGCTCGCGCACGCGCACCTCCACGTACAGATCGCCCGGCGGAGTGCCGGCCGGACCGGCCTCGCCCTCGCCCGACAGGCGGATGCGGTCGCCGTTGTCGACGCCGGCGGGAATCTTCACCGACAGCACCTTGGTCTCTTCCACGCGCCCGGCGCCATGGCACACGCCGCACGGGTTCTGCACGATCTGGCCGCGGCCGGCGCACTGCGGGCAGGTCTGCTGCATGGCGAAGATGCCACGCTGGATGCGCACCTGGCCGCGTCCGTGGCAGGTGCCGCAGGTCTCGACCTTGCCGTCCTCCGAGCCGCTGCCGTGGCAGTGCTCGCATTCGCTCAGGGTCGGAATCTCGATGCGGCGCTCGATGCCGGCCACCGCTTCTTCCAGGTCCAGTTCCAGCACGTAGCCGATGTCGGCGCCGCGCCGCGGCGCACGCCCGCCACCGCCGGCGCCACCGAAGATGTTGCCGAAGATGTCGCCGAAGATATCGCCCATGTCCGGGCCGCCCGGACCGCCGCCCATCCCGCCCATGCCGTGCTCGAACGCGGCGTGGCCGTGCGCGTCGTACATGCGCCGGCGGTTGCCGTCGGAGAGCACCTCATAGGCTTCCTTGCATTCCTTGAACGCGGCCTCGGCGGCTTGGTCGCCGGGATTGCGGTCCGGGTGGTACTTCATCGCGCAACGGCGATAGGCCTTCTTCAGCTCGTCGTCGCTGGCGGTGCGGGCCACACCCAGCACTTCGTAATAGTCGCGTTTGCTCATGGCTGGGAATCGGCGATGGGGAATGGGGAATGGTTCAAAACGGGCATCCTGTAGCGATCGGTCATAGCGGCGATGAAACCGGGAACCTTAAAACGGCGAAGGAGCGGAGCCTGAGCACCGCTCCTTCGAAAACCGATTCCTTAAGGCTGGATCACGCCTTCTTGTCGTCCTTGACCTCGGTGAACTCGGCGTCGACAACGTCGTCGGCGTGGGCCGAGGACGCATGCGCGCCGCCGGCGTTGCCGCCCGACTGCTGCTCGCCCGCCGCCGCGGCCGCGTACAGCGACTGACCGGCCTCTTCCAGCGCCTTGGTCTTGGCCTCGATCTGGCCCTTGTCGTCGCCCTTCATCGCGGTTTCCAGGTCCGCCAGCGCCGACTCGACCTTGCCGATCACGTCGCCGCCGACCTTGCTGCCGTGCTCGGTGATCGCGCTGCGGGTGGCGTGGATCAGGCCGTCGGCCTGGTTGCGCGCCTGCACCAGCTCATGGAACTTCTTGTCTTCCTCGCGGTTGGCTTCCGCGTCGGCGACCATCCGCTGGATCTCGTCGTCCGACAGGCCGGAACCGGCCTTGATCTCGACCTTCTGTTCCTTGTTGGTCTTCTTGTCCTTGGCCGACACGTGCAGGATGCCGTTGGCGTCGATGTCGAAGGACACCTCCACCTGCGGCAGGCCGCGCGGCGCCGGCTCGATGCCGGACAGGTCGAACTTGGCCAGCGACTTGTTGTAGCGGGCCTGCTCGCGCTCGCCCTGCAGCACGTGCACGGTCACCGCCGACTGGTTGTCCTCGGCGGTGGAGAACACCTGCGAGGCCTTGGTCGGGATGGTGGTGTTCTTCTCGATGATCTTGGTGAACACGCCGCCCAGGGTCTCGATGCCCAGGCTCAGCGGGGTCACGTCGAGCAGCAGCACGTCCTTGACGTCGCCGGCCAGCACGCCGCCCTGGATCGCGGCACCCAGCGCCACGGCCTCGTCGGGGTTGACGTCCTTGCGCGGCTCCTTGCCGAAGAACTCGGCCACCGCCTGCTGCACCTTCGGCATGCGGGTCTGGCCACCGACCAGGATCACCTCGGTGATGTCGCTGGCGCGCAGGCCGGCGTCGTTCAGCGCGGTGCGGCACGGATCGATGGTGCGCTTGACCAGGTCCTCCACCAGCGCCTCGAGCTTGGCCCGGGTCAGCTTGATGTTGAGGTGCTTCGGGCCCGACGCGTCGGCGGTGACGTACGGCAGGTTGACTTCGGTCTGCTGCGAGGACGACAGCTCGATCTTGGCGCGCTCGGCGGCGTCCTTCAGGCGCTGCAGCGCCAGCGGATCCTTGCGTAGGTCGATGCCCTGGTCCTTGTTGAACTCTTCCACCAGGTAGTCGATGACGCGCTTGTCGAAGTCTTCGCCGCCCAGGAAGGTGTCGCCGTTGGTGGCCAGCACTTCGAACTGCTTCTCGCCGTCGACGTTGGCGATCTCGATGATCGACACGTCGAAGGTGCCGCCGCCCAGGTCGTACACGGCGATCTTGCGGTCGCCGCCCTGGCCCTTGTCCAGGCCGTAGGCCAACGCCGCGGCGGTCGGCTCGTTGATGATGCGCTTGACGTCCAGGCCGGCGATGCGGCCGGCGTCCTTGGTCGCCTGGCGCTGGCTGTCGTTGAAGTACGCCGGCACGGTGATGACCGCCTCGGTGACGGTCTCGCCCAGGAACGCCTCGGCGGTCTTCTTCATCTTCTCCAGCACCTGCGCGGAGATTTCCTGCGAGGCCAGCTTGCGCCCGTCGGCGGTGGCCACCCAGGCGTCGCCGTTGTCGTGCTGGACGATGCTGTACGGCACCAGGCCGATGTCCTTCTGCACTTCGGCGTCGGTGAACTTGCGGCCGATCAGGCGCTTGACCGCGTAGAAGGTGTTCTTGGGGTTGGTGACGGCCTGGCGCTTGGCCGAGGCGCCCACCAGCACTTCGCCGTCCTTGGTGTAGGCGACGATCGAAGGCGTGGTGCGGTCACCCTCGGAATTCTCGATGACGCGGGCCTTGCCGCCGTCCATGATCGCCACGCACGAATTGGTCGTGCCCAGGTCGATGCCGATGATCTTGCCCATTGCAATGACTCCTGAAAGGTCGTGTAGCCGGCCAGTGCCGGGATCTGGTTCGGATATAGGGATGGCTGCAGGTCATTCAAGCCATCGCCGCAAATTAGCGTTCCACCGCCGCCGCGCCGGGTTCAGGCGCGGGCAGCCGGCGCGCTCAGTCGTGCTTGGCCACCACCACCAAAGCGGGCCGCAGCAGGCGGTCGTTGAGCAAGTAGCCCTTCTGGAACACCTGGATCACATGACCCGGGGCCACGCCCTCGGCCTCAGCCTGGCTGATCGCCTGGTGATGCTCGGGGTTGAACGGCTCGCCGGTCGGGTCGAGCAGGGTCAGGCCGTTGTCGGCGGCGACCTTGAGCAACTGCTTGTAGGTCAGCTCCAGGCCGTCGCGCAGCGGGCTCGGCTCGCTGCCGGCGGCGGTCAGCCCCGCGTCCAGACTGTCGAACACCGGCAGCAGGTCGCCGAGCAGGCGCTCGTTGGCGAACTTGCGCGCCTGCTCCACGTCGCGGGCGATGCGCTTGCGCTGGTTCTCCAGGTCGGCGCGCTCGCGCAGGGCGTCGGCCTTGACCAGGGCCAGTTCGCTGCGCAGCGTCTCGATCTCCGCCTGCAGCGGATCGGTCGAGGGCTGCTGCGCCTCGGTCAGGTGTTCGGAATCGAATTCGGGGTGCTCTTGCGTCATGTCCGGGTCCCTGGCGGGGTACGTCCCGCCTTACCGGACCACCTATGTGGGCGGTGCGGGCGGATTCAAGTGAGGCCGGGATGATCAGCCATTCGGCTGCTGAAAAGCGGGGATTCGGGATTGGGGATTGGGGATTCGCCCGGGCGCGGCTGGATGGCCTGCTGGCGGATGAGGCGGCGGCGCTTCGACCAGCGCTGCGTGCGTTCAGCGGTCGCCCGGCGGAGATGGGTCCAGGCGGGCGCCGAGGACGTCAGCGGCGGTCTGCACCAGGGGGATGACCCGGTCGTAGTCCATGCGCTTGGGGCCGATCACGCCCAGCACGCCCAGCACCTGGCCGCCGGCCATGTACGGGGCGGTCACCAGCGACACGCTCTCCAGCGGCACCATGCCGGTTTCCTCGCCGATGAAGATGCGCACGCCCGGCGCGCGGATGGTGCGTTCGAGCAGTTGCAGGAGTTCGCGCTTGCTGGCGAAGACCTCGAACAGTTCGCGCAGCCGCTCCAGGTCCGACAGGTCCTGCACGCCCATCAACTTGGTCTGCCCGGCCAGCACCATGTCGTCGCCGGCCGGGGCCAGCGCCTGCTCGGCCAATTCGACGCTGTGCGCCAGCAACTGCTCCATCTCGTCGCGCGCATGGCGCAGGTCGCGCAGCAGGCTGGCACGGATGTCGGCCAGGGCGCGCCCGGCGAAATGCCGGTTCAGATAGTTGGCCACCCGCTCCAGTTCGGCCGGCTCGTAGGCCTTGCGCGGCTCGATGACCCGGTTCTGCACCTCGTTGTCGGCGAACACCAGGATCGCCAGCACCCGCCGCGCATCCAGCGGCACGAAGTCGATGTGCCGGAACGCGAACTGCTCGCGCTTGGGCGCGCTGACCACGCCGACGAAGTGGGTCATCGCCGACAGCAGCTCCGAAGCGCTACCCAGCAACGCCTGGGTGCCGGCGGCATTGGCCATCTCCGCGCGCAGCCGTGCCACCTCGCCTTCGGCCGGCGGGCGCATCTGCACCAGGCTGTCGACGAACACCCGGTAGCCGGTGGCGGTGGGCACGCGCCCGGCCGAGGTGTGCGGCGAGCTGAGCAGCCCGGCGTCCTCCAGGTCGGCGAGGATGTTGCGGATCGTCGCCGGGCTCACATCCAGCCCGGCGTGGCGGGCCAGGGTCTGCGAGCCGACCGGCTCGCCGTCGCGGATATAGCGCGAGATCAACGTGCGCAGCAGCTGCCGGGCACGCGGATCGAGGCTGGAATGGACCGGGGAAGCGCGCATGGAATCAACCCGTGAGACTGGTCCTTAGATAATGTCTGCACGCCGGCTTGGCAAGTCATTGGCCCACCTACCCGCGCATGCTAGCGTTGCGCGGCTCCGGATGCAGACCCCATGCTCAGACATCTCTCGATCAAGGATTTCGCCGTCGTACGCGGCACCGAACTGGAATTCGGCCCCGGCATGACCGTGGTGTCCGGCGAAACCGGCGCCGGCAAGTCGCTGATGGTGGACGCGCTCGGCTTCCTGTCCGGGTTGCGCGCCGACAGCGGTGTGGTCCGCCATGGCGCCGACCGCGCCGAGCTGTCGGCCGAGTTCGTCGCCCCCGCCCAGGCCCGCGCCTGGCTGCGCGAGAACGAACTCGACGACGACGAACACTGTCAGCTGCGGCGGGTGATCCGCGCCGACGGCGGCTCGCGCGCCTGGATCAACGGGCGCCCGGTGACCCTGTCGCAACTGGCGGAGCTGGCCGGCCACCTGGTCGAGATCCACGGCCAGCACGAACACCAGGCCCTGCTCTCGCGCGGCAGCCAGCTCGGCCTGCTCGATGCCTACGCCCGCAACGACGCCGAGCGGGCCGCGGTGCGCGCCGCCGCCGCCTGCTGGCAGGGCCTGCTCAGCGAGCGCGAGACCCTGCTGGCGCAGGGCGACGTCAGCGACCGCATCGGTTTCCTGCAGCACCAGCTGGCCGAGCTGCAGCGCGAGGACCTGGACCCGGCGGCGATCGCCGCCCTGGACGCCAACCATCGCCGCCAGGCCCACGCCGCCGCGCTGATCGGCGCCTGCGAGGGCGCGGCGCAGCGGCTCAACGGCGACGAGGCGCCGGCGGTGCTGGACCTGTTGCAGCAGACCCGCCACGAACTCGGCAAGGTCGGCGAGTACGACCCGCGCCTGGCCGAAGTGCAGGCACTGATCGACAGCGCCGGCATCCAGCTGGAAGAAGCGCTGGCGCTGATCGACCGGGTCCGCGACGACCTGGATGCCGACCCGGCGCAGTTCGACGAGATGGAACGCAAGCTCGGCCGCCTGCACGACCTGGCGCGCAAGCACCGGATCGGCGTGGACGCGCTGGCCGACCACCGCGACGCCCTGCTGGCCGAAGTGGAGAGCCTGCGCGGCGCCGGCGAGCGGCTGGACGTGCTCGACGCCGAGATCGCCCAGGCCACCCAAGCCTGGCGCGACGCCGCGGCCGCCCTGACCGCCACCCGCGACCGCGGCGCGCAGGCGCTCTCGCACGACACCACCACCCTGATCGGCGAACTGGGCATGGGCGGCGGGCGCTTCCTGATCCAGTTGGAACCGCACGAGACGGAGCGGCCGGACCCGGCCGGCGCCGAGCGGGTCGAGTTCCTGGTCGCCGCCAACGCCGGGCAGCCGCCGCGCGCCCTGCGCAAGGTCGCCTCCGGCGGCGAACTGTCGCGCATCTCGCTGGCGATCGAGGTCGCCGCGCTGGGCCTGGACGCGGTGCCAACCATGGTCTTCGACGAAGTGGACTCGGGCATCGGCGGCGCCGTCGCCGACATCGTCGGCAAGAAACTGCGCGCGCTCGGCGAGCAGCGCCAGGTGCTGTGCGTGACCCACCTGCCGCAGGTCGCCGCGCAGGGCCACGCCCACTACCGGGTCAGCAAGGCGCCGGTCGAAGGCATGACCCAGAGCTCGGTGGAGTTGCTGGCCCCGCGCCAGCGCGAGGAAGAACTGGCACGGATGCTGGGCGGGGTCGAGGTCAGCAAGGAAGCTCGCGCCGCGGCCAAGCGGCTGCTGCTCAGCGCGGGCTGAGTGGCTGGCGATCGAGCAGCGCCTGGCAGTGCAGCCCTGCCCAGGCGCCACAGGTCACTGAAAGCATCAAAAGCCCCTCTCCCACCGGGAGAGGGGTTGGGGTGAGGGTTAGGCGCAGAGCCACCCGCTGACGTAATCCACGCGGCGCCCCCCGCACCCTCATCCGCCCCTGCGGGGCACCTTCTCCC
>NZ_AQOK01000906.1:0-2562 GCF_000364645.1 Xanthomonas sp. SHU 308
GGGTGATCTGCCGGCCCGGCACCGGCTGCACCTGCGCCAGGCCGGCGGCGATGCGCGCCGGCGCCACGTCCAGCGCCAGCGCCAGCGCGGCGGCGGCCAGGGCGTTCTGCAGGTTGTGCCGACCCGGCAGCGGCAGCGTCGCCTCGACGTCGCCGCGCGGGGTGGTCAGCACGAACTGGGTGCGGTCGGCGGCCATGCGGATCTGCGCGGCACCGACCTCGGCGCCCGGCTGCAGGCCGAAGCGCAGCACCTGCGGCCGCGCCTCGCCGATCGCCAGGCGCTGCTCGAACCACAGGCCGAAGGCGTCGTCGGCATTGATCACCGCGGTGCCGTCGGCCGGCAGCGCGGTGTAGATCGCGCCCTTGGTCTGCGCCACGCCGAGCAGGCTGCCCATGCGCTCCAGGTGCGCAGCGGCGATGTTGTTGACCAGCGACACCTGCGGCGGCGCAATGTCGGTGAGATAGGCGATGTCGCCCGGCTTGCCGGCGCCCATCTCGTAGATCGCGTAGTCGGCGTCGTCCGGCGCCTCGATCACCGCCAGCGGCAGGCCGATCTCGTTGTTGCGGTTGCCGGGATTGGCGTAGACGCTGCCGCCGTCGATGCGGCAGGCATGCTGCAGGATCGCCAGCAGCAGCGCCTTGACGCTGGTCTTGCCGTTGCTGCCGGTGATCGCGGCCACGCGGGTGGCACGGCCACGCTGCATGCCGGCGGCGATCCGCGCCAGCGCCAGCTGGGTGTCGGCGACGACGATCTGCGGCAGTTCGATCTGCGGCTGCACGCGCTCCACCAGCAGCGCGCTGGCGCCGCGCGCGGCGGCGTCGGCGACGAAGGCGTGGCCATCGAAACGCTCGCCGCGCAGCGCCACGTACAGGCTGCCGGCGGCCAGGCTGCGGGTGTCGTGACTGATCGCATCGATCGCCACGTCGTCGCCGTGCAGCTCGGCGCCGGCCCAGTGCGCGATCATCGACAACGGCAGGCGCTTCATCGGGTCGCCTCCGCCGCATGCGCGCGCAGGGCCTGCGCGGCGACTTCGGTGTCGTCGAACGGATGGCGCACGCCGACGATCTCCTGGTACGGCTCGTGGCCCTTGCCGGCGATCAGCACGATGTCGTCGGCGCCGGCGTCGGCGACCGCCATGGCGATCGCCTGCGCGCGGTCGCGCTGCACCTGCACCGCCTGCATGCCGTCGAAGCCGGCCAGGATGTCGGCGACGATACGGTCGCCGTCCTCGCCACGCGGGTTGTCGTCGGTGACCACCACGCGCTCGGCCAGGCGCTGCGCGATCGCCGCCATCTGCGGGCGCTTGCCGGTGTCGCGCTCGCCGCCGCAGCCGAACACGCAGGTGATGCGGCCCTGCGCGTGCGCGCGCAGGCTCTGCAGCGCCTGTTCCAGCGCGTCGGGCGTGTGTGCGTAGTCGACCACCACCAGCGGCTGCGCACCATCGCCGCCGAGCCGGTTCATGCGCCCGCGGATCGGCTGCAGCTGCGCCAGGGTGGCGGCGATGCGCACCGGCGCCACGTCCAGCGCGTGCAGCGCGCCGGCCACGGCCAGCAGGTTGTCGACGTTGAAACGGCCCAGCAACGGCGACTGCAGCGGATGCCGCTCCTCGCCGATCGCCAGGGTGAAGCCGATGCCGCGCGCGTCCAGGCGCAGCGCCTCGGCGCGCACCTGCGCGCCATCCTGGCCGCGCGAACTGACCGCGATGCGGCGCAGCGCCGGATCCAGCGTGCCCAGCAACTCGCGGCCGAACGCATCGTCCAGGTTGACCACCGCCGACTTCAGCCCCGGCGTGGCGAACAGGCGCGCCTTGGCGGCGCCGTAACTGGCCATGTCGCCGTGGTAGTCGAGATGGTCGCGGGTGAGATTGGTGAACACCGCCACGTCGAAATGCACCGCGTCCACGCGGCCCTGGTCGAGCGCGTGCGAGCTGACTTCCATCGCCACCGCCTGCGCGCCGGCGTCGCGCAGCTGCGCCAGCAGCGCGTGCAGCGGCAGCACCAGCGGCGTGGTGAAGCCGGTCGGCTGCACCTGCCCGTACAGGCCGGCGCCGAGCGTGCCGATGCTGCCGCTGCGCGTGCCCAGCAGGTGCCAGGCCTGCGCCAGCAGTTGCACGGTGGAGGTCTTGCCGTTGGTGCCGGTGACCCCGACCATGGTCATGGTCTGCGACGGATGGCCGTGGAACTGGTCGGCCATCGCGCCCATGCGCGCGCGCAGGCCCGGCACCGCGATCGCGTCGGCCGGCGCCGGCAGCTCGGCCGGGGCCGGCGGGTCGTACAGCACCGCGACTGCGCCGTTGGCGCGCGCCTGTTCGACGAAGCCCAGGCCATGCGCACCGAACCCGGCGATCGCCACGAAGGCATCGCCCGGGCGCACCGCGCGGCTGTCCATGACCAGCCCGGACACCTGCACGTCGTGCGGCAGCGCCACACCGGGCAACAGTTGCGACAGCGACATCGCGCGGGTCACTGGCGGGTCTCCTGCAGCGGAGCCGGCAACGCGGCCGGCGCCGGCGGCGCCACCGCGCGCGCGCTGGGCAGCGCGGCATCGACTTCGGCGGCGGCG
>NZ_AQOK01000907.1:0-240 GCF_000364645.1 Xanthomonas sp. SHU 308
GCGGCCTACGCCGCCTGGTTGCCGATCGCGTCCAGGGCGCTGCTCGGCGAAGGCGCCACCCTGCCCGACGACCTGCCCGCGCCCGCCGCGCTGCAGGCGTATGCGCGCGGCCTGGCAGCGCAGCAGCACGACGACAGCGCGCAGGCACTGCAGCAGTTCGCCGAGGCCAGCGCGCAGGCGCCGCAGTCCGCGCCGTTGCGCCTGGCCGAGGTGGTCGCGGCGCAAGCCATCGGCGAGGAA
>NZ_AQOK01000908.1:0-23321 GCF_000364645.1 Xanthomonas sp. SHU 308
TCAAGAAAGGCTGCTACCCCGGCCAGGAAATCGTCGCCCGCACCCACTTCCTGGGCAAGGCCAAGCGCGCGGTGCAGTTACTGGAAGTGGATGCGCCCGTCGCCATCGATGCAGCGGTGCAGCGCGACGGCCAGCCATTCGGCAGCGTGGTCAGCGTCGCCGGCACCCTGGCATTGGCAGTGCTGCCGCTCGAGGAGGCGCCGCCGGCGGGACTGGACGTCGACGGCCACCCCGCACGGTGGCAGCCCCTGATCGACGGCCTGGCGCGCTGAGCGCGCGCCGTAACGCCAGCTTTCGCTTACGGCTGTTGCGAATCCCCAATCCCCAATCCCGAATCCCGCGCCTCCAGGCGCCCCCCACTCTCGGCATCGAAGAAGTGCAGCGCGTCGCCGCGCACCGCCACCCGCAGGCGCTCGCCCAGGCCCGGCAGCGCGCGCGGCGCCACCCGCATCACCAGCGGCTGCGCGCCGTGGCTGAGATTGACGAAGATCTCGTTGCCGACCGGCTCGATCACCTCGATGGTGGCCTCGAAGCCGCCCTGCGCGTCGTCGCTGGGCTGCAGGTGCTCCGGCCGCACGCCGATCGCCAGTTCCCGGCCCAGCCATTGCGGCGCGATCTGCGCACCCGGCAGCGGCACCCGCCCGCCGTCCTGCAACTGCAGCTGCAGGCCGCCCTCTTCCACCAGCCGCCCGCGCAGCACGTTCATCGCCGGGCTGCCGAGGAAACCGGCCACGAACAGGTTGGCCGGGCGGTCGTACAGCGCCATCGGCGTGTCGATCTGCTGGATCAGCCCGTCCTTGAGCACGACGATGCGCTGGCCCAGGGTCATCGCCTCGACCTGGTCGTGGGTGACGTAGATCATGGTGGTGCCGAGCTTGCGGTGCAGTTGCGCGATCTCGGTGCGCACAGAATGGCGCAGCTTGGCGTCCAGGTTGGACAGCGGCTCGTCGAGCAGGAACACCGCCGGCTCGCGCACCAGCGCGCGGCCCAGCGCCACGCGCTGGCGCTGGCCGCCGGACATGGCGCGCGGCAGCTTGTCCAGCATCGGGGTCAGGCCCAGGGTGTCGGCGGCGGCGGCCACGCGCTGGCGGATGACCTCCTTGCTCTCGCCGCGCAGCTTGAGCCCGAACGCCAGGTTCTCGGCCACGGTCATGTGCGGATACAGCGCATAGCTCTGGAACACCATGGCGATGTCGCGGTCCTTCGGCGCCACCTCGTTGACCACGCGCTCGCCGATGCGCAGCTCGCCGCCGCTGATCTCTTCCAGGCCGGCGATCATGCGCAGCAGCGTGGACTTGCCGCAGCCCGAGGGCCCGACCAGCACCATCAGTTCGCCGTCGGCCACTTCGAAACTGGCCCCGTGCACGGCGACCTGGCCGTTGTCGTAGACCTTGCGGATGTTGTCCAGTTGTACTTTCGCCATGTATCCGGTTTCCGGCAGTGAGGAACGGGCTGCCGCCGGTCCCTCCCGAGGGCAGTGCATACGAATTCGGGTCGCATCATGCCCGCGCGCAGGCAACAATGGATCGCGATGCGGTATTCTGCCATGTAACCGTTTTCACGGGGCAACATCGAGCCTGGGAGGGCATGCAATGCGATCCGCCAGCCGCCGATCCGGCGCGCGCCCGTCATCCTGCGGGATGACAGCCGACCTGCAGCATGAGGCATTGGAGAGGTATGCTCAGAGGTCTGGCAGTCGTATTCATCTCCTGGATCGTGCGTTCCCGCCTGGCGGCCCTCCCGCGTCACGCCCTCGCCCGAACCGGCCGGATACAGGCCGTCGCCGCCGTTCGCTTTCCCACGCCACGTCACTCCTAGCCCCCAGGTGATCGACACCATGTCACCCGAAACCGAAACCCGGTCGATGCACGATACCTTCCTGTTGTTCGGCGCCACCGGCGATCTGGCCCAGCGCTATCTGTTCCCCTCGCTGCTGCGCATGCTCGACGACGGCTTCCTGCCGGAAGACTTCCGCATCCGCGCACTGGCGCTGTCGCCGCACGACACCGCCAAGTTCCACGAGATCCTCAAGCCGCGCCTGCAGGCGGCGATGCCGCAGATCGGCGAATCGATCGTGCAGGCGCTGCTGGCGCGCATCGACTACCGCTCGGTGGACCTGCGCGATGCCGAATCGGTGGCCGCCGCGGTGCGCGACCTGACCGCGCGCCGCTGCGTGAGCTACCTGGCGATCCCGCCGGGGCTGTACATCAGCACCTGCCAGGGCCTGGCCCTGGGCGGCGCCCTGGCCGCACCGCACCGTCTGATGCTGGAGAAGCCGATCGGCCACGATTCGGACAGCGCCCGCGAGATCGTGCAGGCGATCGGCGCGCTGATCGACGAGGACCGCGTGTTCCGCCTGGACCACTACCTGGGCAAGGCCGCGGTGCAGAACCTGATCGCGCTGCGCTTCGGCAACACGCTGCTGGAAGCGGTGTGGAACCGCAACTACATCGAGTCGGTGGACATCCTGGTCGCCGAGAGCGAGGGCGTGGACGGCCGCGACGCCTACTACGCGCGCTCCGGCGCGCTGCGCGACATGGTGCAGAGCCATATCCTGCAGTTGCTGTGCCTGGTGGCGATGGAGCCGCCGGCGTCGCTGGAAGCCGACCGCATCCGCGACGAGAAGGTCAAGGTGCTGCGCGCGCTGCGTCCGCTCAGCGCCGAGCATGCCGCCCGCGACAGCGTGCGCGGGCGCTACACCGCCGGCACCATCAACGGCCAGCCGGCGCAGGCCTACCAACCGCCGGAAGGCAGCGACGTGGAGACCTTCGCCGCGGTCACCGCCTACATCGACAACTGGCGCTGGGCCGGGGTGCCGTTCCGGCTGTGCACCGGCAAGCGCCTGGCCGAGCGCTCCACCCGCGTGGTGGTCACGCTCAAGCCGGTCACCCACTGGCTGTTCGAGCGCCCGGCCGCGCAGCAGGTGGCGCCGAACCGGCTGACCTTCCAGCTGCAGCCGCAGGAGAACATCGAACTGGGACTGATGAGCAGCCTGGCCGGCCCGGAATGGGGCGCACTGG
This sequence comes from Xanthomonas sp. SHU 308, assembly GCF_000364645.1. Taxonomy (NCBI): domain Bacteria; kingdom Pseudomonadati; phylum Pseudomonadota; class Gammaproteobacteria; order Lysobacterales; family Lysobacteraceae; genus Xanthomonas; species Xanthomonas sp. SHU 308. Next base: position 3,021 of record NZ_AQOK01000908.1, read on the forward strand.
AACTGCAGCCGCTGGAGCTGGAACTGTCGGTGCCCACCGGCCTGCACCGGCGCATCGCCTACGAGCGGCTGATGCTCGACGCGCTCAACGGAAACCATGCGCTGTTCGTGCGCGACGACGAAGTCCGCGCCGCCTGGGCCTGGATCGACAGCGTCAGCGCCGCCTGGGCGCAGGCGCACCTGCCGCTGCTGCCCTACCCGGCCGGCAGCTGGGGGCCGGAGGAAGCGCAGGCCTACGTGTCCTGCGACCAGTCCGGCGCCGCGCCGAAGGTCGCGCAATGAGCGCGCCGCAGCGCCCGGTGCTGGTCGCCGACATCGGCGGCACCAATGCCCGTTTCGCCCTCGCCGATCTCGACGCTTCGGTGCCGCTGCTCGACGACAGCACCCAGACCTACGCGGTGGTGGAATTCCCGTCGCTGGGCGACGCCGCCCGCCACTACCTGGAACAGACCGGGGTGGACGCGCGCAGCGGCACCTTCGCGGTGGCCGGCCGCGTCGACGGCGACGAGGCGCGCATCACCAATCATCCGTGGGTGATCTCGCGGGCGCGCACCCGCGCCATGCTCGGCTTCGACGAACTGCACCTGATCAACGACTTCGCCGCGCAGGCGATGGCGATCAGCCTGCTGCGGCCGCAGGACGTGGTCCAGGTCGGCGGCGCCAGCTGGACCCCGTCGCCGGTGGAGGTGCCGCGCAACTACGGGGTGATCGGCCCCGGCACCGGCCTGGGCGTGGGCGGCCTGCTGATGCGCGGCGGGCGCTGCTTCCCGCTGGAGACCGAGGGCGGCCATGTCAGCTTCCCGCCGGGCACGCCGGAGGAGATCCGCATCCTGGAACTGCTCTCGCAGCAGTTCGGCCGCGTCTCCAACGAGCGCCTGATCTGCGGCCCCGGCCTGGTCAATATCCACCGCGCGCTCAGCGAGATCGCCGGCGACGATCCGGGCCCGCTGCAGCCGGAGGACATCACCGCGCGCGCCGCGCAGGGCGACTACCGGGCGATGCGCACGGTGGACGTGTTCTGCGCCGTGTTCGGCGCCATCGCCGGCGACCTGGTGCTGATGCAGGGCGCCTGGGACGGCGTGTTCCTGACCGGTGGGCTGGTGCCGAAGATGCTCGACGCGATCCAGCATTCCGGGTTCCGCCAGCGCTTCGAGCACAAGGGCCGGTTTTCGTCGATCATGGCGCGAGTGCCGTCGCTGGCGGTGATCCACCCACGTCCCGGCCTGCTCGGCGCCGCCGCCTACGCGGTGGACGCCGCGCGGCAATCCCCAGGAGCCATCGCATGAGCCCCACGCTGTCCGACCGCATCACGCTGATCCGCTACGACGATCCGGACGAATGGATCGACGCGGCGGCGGCCGAGATCGGCACCGCGCTGCGCGAGGAGATCCAGCGCCGCGGCGGCGCGCGCCTGCTGCTGTCGGGCGGCACCACCCCGGCGCCGGTGTACCAGGCGCTGGCCGAGTTGCCGCTGGACTGGTCGAAGCTGGAGGTCGGCCTGGTCGACGAGCGCTGGCTGTCGCCGCAGGACAGCGACAGCAACGCTTACCTGGTCCGGCACAGCCTGCTCGACCGCGCCGAAGAGGCGCGCTTCGAACCGCTGGTGCGGGTCGGCAAGCCGCTGCAGGACTGCGTGCACGCGGCCAACCTGCACGCGCAGCACGCCCCGGCCCCGTGCATGGCGGTGCTGGGCATGGGCGGCGACGGCCACACCGCCTCGCTGTTCCCGGGCGCCACCGACCTGAACAAGGCCCTGGCCAACCCGCTGCCCTACGCCACGCTCGACGCCACCGGTTGCCCCGGCGCCAACACCTGGCCGCTGCGCATCACCCTGACCCCGGCCGGCCTGGCGCCGATCGGACAGCGCATGCTGCTGTTGCGCGGCAAGCAGAAGCTGGAGGTGCTGGAGCGCGCGCTGGCCGGCACCGATCCGCACGAGTACCCGATCCGCGTCGCCTTCGACACGCCGGGTGCGCGCCTGCGCGTGCATTGGTGCGAGTGAGGCGGGGATTGGGGAGTCGGGATTGGGGATTGGCAACGGCTGCGCGCTGACGCTTTTCCGCTCTTCCGATTCCCCTTACCGATTCCCGCTCTTCCGCTTCCCGCTCTTTCGATTCCCGTTTCCCGATTCCCCCCTTCATAGCCACTTCCGCCAATGAGCCTGCATCCGACCCTCCACGCGATCACCGAACGCATCCGCCAGCGCAGTGCGCCGTCGCGGCGTGCCTACCTGGCCGGCATCGACGCCGCGCTGCGCGACGGTCCGTTCCGCAGCCGCCTGAGCTGCGGCAACCTCGCCCACGGCTTCGCCGCCTGCGGCCCCACCGACAAGAGCCGGCTGGAAGGCGGGATCACCCCCAACCTCGGCATCATCACCGCCTATAACGACATGCTCTCGGCGCACCAGCCGTTCGAGCACTACCCGGAGATCATCCGCAGCACCGCGCGCGCGCTCGGCGCCACCGCGCAGGTGGCCGGCGGCGTGCCGGCGATGTGCGACGGCGTGACCCAGGGCCGGCCGGGCATGGAACTGTCGCTGTTCTCGCGCGACGTGATCGCCCAGGCCACCGCGATCGGCCTCAGCCACGACATGTTCGACACCAGCCTGTACCTGGGCGTGTGCGACAAGATCGTGCCGGGCCTGCTGATCGGCGCGCTGGCCTTCGGCCACCTGCCGGCGGTGTTCGTGCCGGCCGGGCCGATGACCCCGGGCATCCCCAACAAGCAGAAGGCCGAGGTGCGCGAGCGCTACGCCGCCGGCCAGGCCACCCGCGAGGAGCTGCTGGCCGCCGAGTCGGCGTCCTATCACGCCCCCGGCACCTGCACGTTCTACGGCACCGCCAACTCCAACCAGGTGCTGCTGGAAGCGATGGGCGTGCAGTTGCCCGGCGCCTCGTTCGTCAACCCCGGCACCCCGCTGCGCGAGGCGCTGACCCAGCAGGCGACCGAGCGCGCGCTGCGCATCACCGCCCTGGGCAACGACTTCCGTCCGCTGGGCCGCTTGATCGACGAGCGCGCCATCGTCAACGCGGTGGTCGCGCTGATGGCCACCGGCGGTTCCACCAACCACACCATCCACTGGCTGGCGGTGGCGCGCGCGGCCGGCATCGTGCTGACCTGGGACGACCTGGACGCACTGTCGCAGCTGGTGCCGCTGCTGGCGCGGGTGTATCCGAACGGCGAGGCCGACGTGAACCACTTCGCCGCCGCCGGCGGTATCGGCTTCGTGTTCCGCGAGCTGATGGACGCCGGGCTGATGCACGACGACCTGGCCACCATCGTGCCGGGCGGCATGCGCGCCTACGGCGACGAGCCCTGCGTGCAGGACGGCAAGCTGGCCTACGTGCCGAGCCCGGCCAAGAGCGCCGACGAGGCCGTGGTGCGCCCGGCGTCCAACCCGTTCGAGGCGCAGGGCGGCCTGCGCCTGCTGCGCGGCAACCTCGGCCGTTCGCTGATCAAGCTGTCGGCGGTGAAGCCGCAGTTCCGCACCATCGAAGCGCCGGCCGTGGTGATCGACGCGCCGCAGGCGCTGAACAAGCTGCACGCCGCCGGCGCGCTGCCGCACGACTTCGTGGTGGTGCTGCGCTACCAGGGCCCGCAGGCCAACGGCATGCCGGAACTGCATTCGCTGGCGCCGCTGCTGGGCCTGCTGCAGAACCAGGGCCGGCGCGTGGCGCTGGTCACCGACGGACGCCTGTCCGGCGCCTCCGGCAAGTTCCCCGCGGCCATCCACGTGACCCCGGAAGCGGCGCGCGGCGGCCCCCTGGCGCGGGTGCGCGAAGGCGACATCGTGCGCCTGGACGGCGAGGCCGGCACCCTGGAAGTGCTGGTGGACGCCGCCGAGTGGGCCGCACGCCCGCTGGCGCCGAACACCGCGCCGGCCGCGCACGATCTGGGTCGCAACCTGTTCGGGCTCAACCGCCGCATGGTCGGCCCGGCCGACCAGGGTGCGCTGTCGATCTCCTGCGGCCCGCCGGCCGCCGACGGCGACCTGTGGAACTACGACGCCGAGTACGACCTGGGCCGCGACGCCGAGGCCGCCGCCGCGCCGCACGAAGCCAAGGACGCCTGACCGGCGCCGCCGTTCGCCCTCCCCCGCCCTGGCCGTGCGCGGCCGGGGCCTCGCCCCCTTCGCAACCGAGACGCCCATGACCATCGCCGAACACCAGACCAAGGCCGAACAGCTGCTGCGCGCGGCCGGCATCCTGCCCGTCGTCACCGTCCACACCCTGGAAGAAGCGCGCCGCGTGTCGGCCGCGCTGCTCGAAGGCGGCCTGCCGGCGATCGAACTGACCCTGCGCACGCCGGTGGCGATGGACGCGCTGGCGATGCTCAAGCGCGAACTGCCGGACATCGTGATCGGCGCCGGCACCGTGCTCAACGCCATCCAGCTGCAGCAGTCGATCGACGCCGGCGCCGACTTCATCGTCACCCCGGGCACCACCCCGACCCTGGCCGACGCCCTGGCGCAGGCGCCGCTGCCGGTGGTGCCGGGCGCGGCCACCCCGAGCGAACTGCTGGCGCTGATGGAGCGCGGCTTCCGCGTGTGCAAACTGTTCCCCGCCTCGGCCGTCGGCGGCCTGGCGATGCTCAAGGGCCTGGCCGGCCCCCTGGCCGAACTCAAGCTATGTCCCACCGGCGGCATCGGCGAGAGCACCGCCGCCGAATACCTGGCCCAGCCCAACGTGGTCTGCATCGGCGGCTCGTGGATGGTGCCCAAGGACTGGCTGGCCGACGGCGCCTGGGACAAGGTGCGCGAGAGCTCGGCGAAGGCGGCGGCGATCGTGCGTGAAGCCGGGAATCGGGATTCGGGAATCGGGAATCGGTAAAAGCCCGAACCTCGGCTCTCACAGCTCAGGACTCCAGAAGCAAAAAAAGCGCCGGCATGCCGGCGCTTTTGCTTTTGCTTTTGCTGTTGCGATTCCCGATTCCCCACTCCCGATTCCCGGCCTCACCGCACCTCGATCTGCACATCCGCCGGCAACGCGTGGATGCGCAGTTCGCCGTGCTCCCACTGCGCCGCCTCGCCGTTGACCAGGGTGCGGCCCGGTTCGCCCGGGTACGGCCAAGGCAGCACCAGGCCGCCGCTGGGCATGCGCAGGCCCTCGGGGATGTTCAGCAGCAGGCGGTTCTTCTGCCGGCGCAGCTGGTAGCTCAGCGGGCCCTGCGGGGTGCGCAACTGCTCGATCGCCACGCCCTTGCCGTCGAACCAGTCGGCGGGGATGCCGGCGGCCAGCACCAGGCTGTCGTCGACGTCGCGGGCGTAGGCGAACATGTCCAGCACCGAGCGCACGAAGTCCGAGGCCACCCAGGCATGCGGCAGGTCGCCGAGGAAGAACGGCTTGCGCGGCGTGCGCGAGACCACTTCGGCCCACTGGTTCCACGCCTGCGGCGTGCGGTCCTTGAAGAAGAACTGCGTCGCCTCCCACGCGCGCTCGCGCCAGCCCAAGCGCACAAACGCCGACACGTTGCGCCACTCGTACGGCGTGTAGTCCTTCCACTCGCGGGTGCCGTCGCGGCGGCCGACGAACTCGCTCCAGTAGCGCTCGAAGGTGTTGTCGAGCAGCGCCTGCGGCAGCCGGCCCTGCTCGCCGCCCGGCGCCAGCGCGATGGTGGTCGAGGTCGGATCGAAATCGCCCAGCTCCGCCGAGCCCGGCAGGAAATTGATGTGGTGCTGCTGGGTGGCCGCGTCCAGCGAGGCGTACAGGTCCTGGCGGAACTGGTCGCGCGAGGCGGCGAAGTGCGCGGCATCGTCGATGCGGCCGAGTTCGGCGGCGATGCTCACCGCGTCCTTGTAGCCACGCAGCGCCCAGAAGTTGTCCCAGTACGAGTGCATCGGCTTGGCCGAATAGCCTTCGTGACTGATCGACACCGGCATCATCCCGTAGAAGGCCGCGTTGCGCGCGCGGTTCTCGTCGGTGCGCTCGCTCAGCCGCAGCTGCTCCATGTAGGTGTACGCGCCGAGCACGTGCGGCCACATCTGTTCCAGGAAGGCGCGGTCGCCGCTGTAGCGGTAGTAGTCGGCGACGCTGTAGATCAGCTCGCCGTGGCTGTCGTTCTCCGGCACCGGATCGCTGCCGCGGTCGTCCACGCAGCACGGCACCATGCCGTTGGCGAACTGGTACGGCGCATACCACTCCACGTACTCGCGCACCACGTCGGCGCGGCCCAGCCGCAGCAGGCCTTCGGAGATCATCGCGCCGTCGCGGATCCAGCTGCGCGAGTACGAACGCGTGCCCGGCTGCAGGCGCGGCCCGATCCGCGAGATCAGCATGTGCGCCAGCGCGGTGCGCAGCGTGTCGGTCACCGCCTTGCCCTGCGCCGGCACGTGCAATTGCACGCGGTCCAGCTTCTCGTGCCACTGCGCGGCGACCTGCTGCTGCGCGCGCGCCGCGTCGAAGCCTGCCGGCACGCCGGCGTTGCCGGTCTGCGGGATCACCAGCGCCACCTCGCGCACCTCGCCCGGGGCCAGGCGCCCGCGGTACAGCAACGCGCCGGAAGCCAGTCCGTCCGGATCCTGCGCCTGCTGCGGCAGGCCGCTGGCGTCGGTGCTCAGCCGTTCGACGTCCATGCCGGCGTCGAACGCGCTGGCGTAGGCGGCGTCCGGCTTCTGCACCGCGAACACCCGCGGCTGCCCGTTGACCTGCACCTGCGTCCCGGCGAAGGCCAGCGAGCGGATCGGGCTGACCCCGCCGACGGTGTTGAGGAACTGGCTGGGTGGATTGACCTGGAACGGACGCACCGCCAGCGCCAGGGTGTAATCGTGCGGCTGCTTGCCCGGGTTGCTGAGCCGGTAGCGCGCCACCAGTTGCGCCTGCTCCGGCTCGCCCTGCACGAAGGCGGTCACGCGCAGCGCGGCGTTGTCGTGGGTCCAGTCCACGCTGGGAATCGGCAGGTAGTCGTCCTGCAGGCTCTGCGCGGTCTTGACGTCGGCCCAACTCAGGCGCTTGCCGTCCAGCAGCAGGAACGGCTCGATGCTGAAGCCGCCCTTGCCCACCTCGATCGCGCCATCCTCGCCGACCAGGCCCTGCTCGCGGCCGCCATCCAGGCCGACGATGGTCCAGTACGGCTGCTCGCCGCTGAAGCCGCGCGGGAACCAGCCGCGGGTCGATTGCGCCGCCACCGACTTGATGAAGTCGTTCTGGGTGGCGGCGAAGGCCAGCGGCTGCAGCGTGATGTCGGCGATGCCGTAACGGAAGCTGGGGCCGTCCTGCAGGTCGAAACGCACGTAGCGCGCCTCGGTTTCCGGCAGCGCCAGCCAGTCGGTGCCGCCGTTGCCGGCGGTCACGCTGCGCAACTCGCGCCAGCTGCGCCCGTCGGCCGAGCCTTGCACGGTGTAGCGCGAGGCATAGACGCCCGGCGCCCACTGCACCTTGGCGCCGCCGAACTCGCGCACCTTGCCCAGGTCCAGCATCACCGTCTGGGTCTTGGCGTTGCCGCTGTACCAGACGGTGTCGGGCTTGCCGTCGGCGATGCGCTGCTCCAGCGCCGGCGCGGTATCGGTGTTGACCTTGACCGTCAGCGGCGAGGTGTCCTGCGGCGGCAACGGGGTCAGGGTCAGCTGATCGAAGCACACCGTGCCGGCGCCGCCGACCTGGTTGTAGATGGTGAACTCGATCTGTGCGCTGCGGGTCAGCTCCTTCTCCGGGCTCGGTCCCCAGGCCTTGTCGATCTGCCGCTTCTTGTAGGTGACCGTGCTCCACTGCGTGGGGAAGTCGTAGCGCGGCCGGTTGACCCACCACACGTTGTCGCCGCTGGCGTCGACCAGCTTGAACTGCAGGTCGTTGCTCGGCGACTCGCCGCGCAGCTGGAACGAAAACTGGTAGTTGTCCGGGTACTCGATCGGCACGCTGCGGCGGATCCCGGCATAGCCGGACACGCCGTTGAAGTCGTAGTCCAGGCACAGCGCCTTGGCGCGGCCGCCGCTGGGCGCCTGCACCAGCCGGGTCGAGGCGGTGACCTGGTTGGAGACGACGATCTGCCACTTGTCCAGATCGTTGAAGCTGTCCAGCGTCACCGTGGAGGTCGGCGGCGCGGCGACCACCTGGGCGGCCGCCAGCCCCAGCATCGCCAGCATCGCGCGTGCGCACGTCATCGCCATCCTGTCCCTCATCGCCTTCCCCGTCGCTGTCGTTTCGTTGCGTGTCTGCTTGTATGTGTCTGTGCATCCCAGCGGGCATCGCACCCATCGGCGCCCCACGGCATCGCCTTGCATGTTGTCGCGGCTGACGCCGCTCCTACACGTCTGGCCTGGCCATCCATGGCCGGGCGTTCGGGAACGCGCGAGCCAGTGGCGCTCGATGTTCCGCATCGATGCTGCCGTCCATGGCGCAACCATCCCACACCAGAACGTCCGGCCCGGCCATCCGTGGCCGGGCGTTCGGGAACGCGCGAGCCAGTGGCTCGCAAGCGCGTCGCCACACTCGCCTCTTTCCCATGCCGTCCCTGGCGCAACCGATCGGCTCCGGACACCCCGGCCCGGCCATCCGTGGCCGGGCGTTCGGCGCAACGCGCGCCAGTGGCGCTCGATGTTCCGCTTCACTGCTGCCGTCCATGGCGCAACCATCCCACACCAGATCGTCCGGCCTGGCCATCCATGGCCAGGCGTTCACGAACGCGCGAGCCAGTGGCTCGCAAGCGCGTCGCCGCACTCGCCTGTTTCCCATGCCATCCCTGGCGCAACCGATCGGCTCCGGACGACCCGGCCCGGCCATCCATGGCCGGGCGTTCGGCGCAACGCGCGCCAGTGGCGCGCAAGCGTTGCGCCTCACCCCTTCACGCTGCCGAGCAGCAGGCCCTGGATGTAGTAGCGCTGCAGCGCCAGGAACAGCGCCAGCACCGGGACCACCGTGACCACCGCGCCGGCCATCATCATCTCCACGTCCATGATGTGCTCGCGCGACAGCGCCGCCAGCGCCACCGGCAAGGTGTAGTGCTCCTGGTCGGTCAGCACGATCAGCGGCCACATGAAGTCGTTCCACGCGGCCATGAAGGTGAAGATGGTCAGCGTCACCAGCACCGGCTTGAGCATCGGCAGCACGATCTGGAAGAAGATCCGCAGCTCGCCGGCACCGTCGATGCGCGCGGCTTCCAGCAGCTCGTCCGGGATCGAACGCGCGTACTGGCGCACCAGGAAGATGCCGAACACCGTCGCCAGCGCCGGCACGACCACGCCGCCGAAGTTGTTGACCAGGTGCAGCTGCTTCATCAGCAGGAACAGCGGCAGCATCGCCACCTGCGCCGGGATCACCAGCGCCGCCAGCAGGATCTGGAAGATCCGTTCCTTGCCGACGAAGCGCAGCTTGGCGAAGGCATAGCCGGCCATGGTGTTGATCAGCAGCGAGCCGAAGGTGATCGCGCACGACACCAGCAGGCTGTTGGCGAAGTTGCGGGCCATGCCGGTGCGCGAGAACAGCTCGCCGTAGTTGGCCAGGGTGGCGCCGGTGGGCAGCATCGGCGGCGGGAAACGACTCGCTTGCCCGGCCGGCATGAACGACACCGACACCATCCACAACAGCGGCGCCAGGCTGATCACGGCGAGCAGCAGCAGCCCGCCGTTGACCAGCAGCGTGTTCCAGCGCGAGGCGCCGATCTCCCGGCTCATACCAGGTCCCTCTTGCGGCCGAAGCGCAGCATCACCGTCGTCACTCCCAGGATGATCAGGAACAGCAGGAACGCGACCGCCGACGCGCGGCCGAGGTTCCACCACTTGAAGCCTTCCTCGAACATGTAATACAGCACGCTGACCGTGCTCTGCAGGGGATCGCCGCGGGTCATCACGTAGGGTTCGGCGAACAGCTGGAAGTAGCCGGACACGGTGATCACCCCGACCACCAGCAGCACCGGCCCCAGCATCGGCAGGGTGATGTGCAGGAATTGCCGCCACTTCGAGGCGCCGTCGATGCGCGCGGCCTCGTACAGGTCCTGCGGGATGGCCTGCAGGCCGGCGAGGAAGATCACCATGTTGTAGCCGAAGTTCTTCCACACCGCGAACAGCATGATGGTCGGCATCGCCCAGTGCGGGTCGCCGAGCCAGTCGATCGGGCCGATGCCCAGGTGCGCCAGGCCGTAGTTGACCAAGCCGTAGCTGGTGTGGAACAGGTAGCGCCAGATCACCGCCACCGCCACCAGCGTGGTCACCACCGGCGCGAACAGCGCGGTGCGGAACAGCGCCTTGAAGCGCGCCACCGGCGCGTTCAGCAGCAACGCCGCGCCCAGCGAGGCGCCGATGGACAGCGGCACGCCGACGATCACGAAGTACGTGGTGTTCCACAGCGACTTCCAGAACATCGGCGTCTGCAGCAACTCGATGTAGTTGCCGAAGCCGACGAAGCGCAGGTTGTGGCGGTCGGCCAGCGAGTACAGGTCGAAGTCGGTGACGCTCAGCGCCAGCGCCGACAGCACCGGCAGGCCGAAGAACACGCCGATCACGATCAGCGCCGGGCCGGCGAACAGCCAGCCGATCAGGGAACCGCGCTTCATGGCGCCGCTCCCGTGGCCGGCGCCGCCGTGCCTTCGCGGTGCTGCTGGTGGATCCAGCGGCGTTTCTCCAGGATCTCGTCGACCCGCTTGTCCAGTTCCCGCATCGCCTTCTCCTGCGGCTCGCCGCCGCGCACCACGCGCTCGGTGGCCAGCCGCATCTCCTGCACGATACGCTCCCACTCCAGCACCTTCGGTGCCGGCTTGACCCGCTCCAACTGATCGCGGAAGGCGTGCGCCAGCGGATCGTCGGCCAGCGACGGATACGCCCAGGTGCTGCGCCGCGGCGGCATGTCGCCGATCAGCGCGTGGAAGCGCGCCTGGATCTGCGGCCGCGACAGGAACTCGATCAGCTTCCACGCCGCGTCCTTGTGCTCGGACTTGCGGAAGATCACCAGGCTGGTGCCGCCGGCGATGCCGGCGCCGGGGCCGTCCGGGCCCGGCAGCGGCATGGTGCCCCACTGGTCCTTGAGCGCAGCCGGCTGCACCTTGCGGAACTCGCGGATATTCCACGGGCCGGAGATGTAGAACGCGTAGAAACCGTTGAAGAACTCGTCCCAGACGTTGGAGATCTGCGTCTCCGACATCTTCGGCGCCCAGCCCTGGTCGAACATGTTGGCGTAGAACGCCAGCGCCTTGCGGAAGCCGGGGCTTTCGAAGTTGCCGTAGTTGTTGTGGTCGCGCAGCAGCGGATCGGGCAGTTGCAGGCCCAGCGACAGTTGCTGCTCGAACTCGTTGAGCGGCATCAGGATGGCGTAGCGCTTCGGCCCGACATGCTTCTTCACCGCCGCCATCGCCTGCTCCCACTCGGCCCAGGTCTGCGGCAGCTTGGTCACCCCGGCGTCGCGCAGCATGTCCTTGCGATAGAACAGCAGGCGCGTGTCCACGTACCAGGGGATGCCGTAGAGCTGGCCATCGATGACGCTGGTGTCCCAGATGCCGGGGAAGTAGTCCTTCGGGTCGACCACCTTGGAGCGGTCGACATAGGGCTGCAGCGGCTGCAGCGTGCCCAGTTCGGCGAATTCCGGGATCCAGGTGTTGCCCAGCTGGCACACGTCCGGCAGGCCGTCGGCGGCGAAGGCGGTCAGCAGCTTCTCGTGCGCGGCGGTCCACGGGATGTTCTGGATGTCCACGTGGATGCCGGGATTCTCCTTCTCGAACTCCGGGATCAGCTCGGCCACCACCTCGGCCTCGCGGCCCATCGCCCAGAACCGCACCACCTCGCCCTGCGGCGCGCGCGCGCACCCGCACACGGCCACCATCAGCAAGCCCAGCGACACCCAACGACCGATCATGCGTGCTGCGCTCATTCGGGCTTCTGCGGCTGGCGCTGGTCGGGGTTCTGTTGCGCCTGCGCAGCGGCGGCGCGCGACTCGGCGATGCCGATCGCCCGCGCCGCGGCGGCCTGCTCGTCCTTCTTCGGCACCGGCTGCGCCTCGCCCTCCGGAGTCAGCCAGCCGCCGCTGAAGCCGGCGCGCTCCAGTCCGGTGCGGATGTACTTGTTCTTCTTCATCACGTTCCAGACGAACTCGTTGCGGTAGTTGGCGATCATGGTCAGGATCGGGCCCTGGTCGATGCCGATGTAGTCGCTGGAGACCCAGCCGCGTCCGGGCACGACGCGCCCGGTCTTGAGCGGGATATCGTAGTTGAAGCTGGGGTTGAACGAATCCAGGAAGCCGTAGCTGGAGTAGATGAAGTCGCCGTAGCGCTTGTGCATCTCCTCGGTGGCCGGAATCACCACTTCCGGCGCGAACACCAGCGAGGCCACCGCCGCGGTCGGCGCGATGGTGCCGTCGTCGAAGTTCTCGCGCAGGCCGGCGCCGCGCGAGGAATAGTGGCGGAACTGGCGTTGTTCGCCGCGATACTCCTGCTCGGTGTTCTGCGGCCCGTCGCTGGCGGTCAGGCCCCACACGTTCTCGCCGTAGTCCTTCCACTTCATCGGATTGGCGATGGCGTACTCGCGCTGCGCCAGCACCGCGCGGCGGCTGTTGAGGAAATAGTCGATGCCGCGCTCGCGCATGTACTGGTCCTGGATGTCGCGGAAGTCGATCCAGACATGGCTGTACTGGTGCGCGAACATCGGCCCGAACGACAGGTATTCCTGGCCGTAGTACACGCCCCAGTCGTTGTTGTAGGTGCGGGTCCACACCGTCCACGCATCCGGGCTCACCGCATGGGTGGGCGATCCCAAGGCCAGCACGTACAGCATCATCGCTTCGTTGTAGCCCATCCAGTCGTGGCTGATGAAGCCGCTTTCGGGGAACCAGCCCATCGAGATCAGCGGATCGCGCTGCTGCAGCCAGGTCCAGTCCACGCGCCGGTACAGCGTGTCGGCGATCTCGCGAATCTCCTTCTCGCGCGGGTCGTCGCCGTCGTAGTACGACTGCGCGAACAGCACGCCCATCATCAGCAGCGCGGTATCCACGCTCGACAGCTCCACCCAGCTGTCGTAACGGTGGCCGTTCTGCATGTCCAGGAAGTGGTAATAGAAGCCCTTGTAGCCGGCCTTGCCGGTGCGCTGCGGGCCGACCGGCGCATCGCGGAAGAACTTCAGCGTGGTCAGGGTGCGATCCACCGCCTGGGTCCGGCTGATCCAGCCGTTCTCGATGCCGATGGGATACGCCGTCAGCGAGAAGCCCACCGACGCGATGCTGGCGAACGGACGCGACGGGAAGCGGTCGGGGGTCAGGCCATTGGTGTCGTTGGTGGTGTCCCAGAAGAACTGGAAAGTGCGCCGCTCGATGTCGCTGAACAATTGCGGCAGCTCGGGCTTCAGCGGTTTGGGCGGCAGTTCCGCCTCGACCAGGATCACCTGCACCGGCTTCTTCTCCACCGCCTTCGGCTCCTCGACCTTCTTACACGCCGTCAGCAGCACCCCTGCTGCCATCACCATCAACGAAAACCTGATGAACCTGCGCTGCTTCTTCATCGTGCCCCCCGTGAAATCGTTTACATGCACGCAAAAAATACCCCACTTCCGCATCGCCGCGGCCCCCGGTGCACGGGAGCCGCGGCGACCTTGCTTACCAGTTCAAGCCGAACGACAGCTTGAACGTCCGCATCGGCGAGGCGAGCACGCCGTTCGGCGTACCGAACGCCGTATTCAGATCGGCGTACGTTCCGGTTGCGGTGTTGTAGTCCGCGTAGTTGGTCCAGTTGAACAGATTGATGACATCGGCGCGCACGTTGAACTTGATGCCCGACCCGGTATCCCATTCCTTGTTCGCCGCCAGGCTGAATTCCTTGTAGCCCAGCGTGGCGTCCGGCTTGTACTGAATGATATAGCACTGGTCGTTGCCCGCCAGGCAGTTGGTGCCGTAGCGCGGGGTCTGGCTGGCCAGCGACAGCTTGGCCGACAGGGTGACGTCGTACGGCAGATCGTAGATGCCGGTGACCACCAGGCGGTTCTTCGGGATGCCGCCGGCCTCACGCCAGCCGTAGCCGGCCATCGACGGCTGGTCCAGCGCATAGTGCTCGCCGTACTGGCGGTTCTCCTTCGCGTCGGAGAAGGTGTAGGCCACGGTCAGGCCCCAGCCGGACTCCTTGTCGTAGGGCTTGTCCAGCTTCAGCGCCAGCTGGTTGTTGCGCGTCTTCAGGCCGTTGGTGCCGAGCACGATCGCGCTGTAGCCGTTGGGCGAATCGGTGGGCACGCCGGAGGTGGTGCCGGGCAGGAAGAACGAGCCGTCGGCACGGCGGTTGCCGCGCAGGAACACGAAGCCGTCCTCGCTGACGATGCGGCTCAGGGTCACGTCCGTGTACCAGTCGTTGCCCCAGAAATGCAGCATGTTGCGCATGCCCAGGCTGAACTGGTCGGAGTACGGCACCTTGATGTTGTTGTCGATCAGGTACACCTCGCGGCCGCCGCCGGTGCCGGCGGTGGTGGAGGCCGCCAGCCCGTTCAGGCCGGCCTGGGTCGCATAGCTCGGGTCCCATGCCACGCACGGCTGGCCGAGGCACGGCGTGTTTGCGCTGCTGAAGTAGTAGCTGTAGGAGCGGAAGTTGTTGTTGAGCTGCTCCAGCGCCAGGTAGTCGAACAGGTTGCGGTCGTACGCACGGCCGGCACCGCCGTAGATCACGTGCGCCTGGTCGCCGAACAGGTCGTAGGAGAAGCCCAGGCGCGGCTGCCAGGCATCCTTGAACGCCTTGCGGTTGTTGCCGGTGCTGATGTAGTTGGCGATGTCGTAGTTGGCGTTGTCCAGGTTGCGCCAGTTCAGCAACGCGCTGGCGACGTCGGCCGGGGTGACGAAGTCGAGGAACGACGGGGTCTTCTCGTAGTCGTAGCGCACGCCCAGGTTCAGGGTCAGGTGCTCGTTGACCTCCCAGTCGTCCTGCAGGTAGATGCCGTACTGCTTGTTCTGCGACTGCACCGAACCGCCGTCGCCGGTGTCGCCGAAGCGCACCCGGTACGGGGTGCCGACATCGCTGAGGATGTTGTAGTAGTACTGCGGATTGGCAGGATTGATCTGGGTCGAATCGAGCTGGATGTCCTTGTACTTCAGACCCATCTTGATGGTGTGGCTGCCGTGCCAATCGAGGCTGTTGAGGGTCAGGTCGTCCTGCAGGGTCCAGCCCTTCTGGCCCTTGTTCTGGAAGCTGCTACCGGCGCCGGCGCTGAGGATGGTGGTCTCGTTGCCGGCCTGCGGCACATAGGACAGCACGTAGCCGCTGCCGTCGGTGAGCGGGGTCTGGGTCCAGAATGCGCTCTCGTAGCTCAGGTTCAGATCGTTGAGGAAGGCCTCGCCGCTGTACTGCCAGCGCAGGTTGGCGCGCTTTTCCTTCTGCCCGTTGCTGCTGCCGTGCTGGTAGGTGGTGGTGTTGCCGATGTCCGACAGCTCGTCTTCCTTGCGGTACTTGCCGGTCAACTCGAACAGGTTGTTGTCGCCCAGGGTCCAGTCGATCTTGCCGAAGTACAGGTCTTCCTTGAACGGCGTGCTGTAGGTGGCGACCAGCGGCTGCAGCTGCGCCGGCAGCTGGTCGACGCGGTCGGCGTAGATGCCGCCCGGGATCACCGTGTTCGGCGTGGTGTATTCCTTGGCCTCGTAGGCCACGAAGAAGTGCGCGCGGTCCTTGAGGATCGGGCCGCTGAAGGTGGCGCCGTACTGGGTCTCGGAGAAGTCGTCGCGCTGGCCGGCCTTGCGCTCCAGCGGGCTTTCGGCACGCCAGTCGTCGTTGGTCGTATCCCAGAAGAAGCTGCCGTGGAAATCGTTGGTGCCGGACTTGGTCGAGGCGACGATCGCCGCACTGCTGACCTGGTCGAACTCGGCCTTGTAGTTGGAGGTGATGACCTTGTACTCGCCGATCGCCGACTGCGGGAACGGGTTGCCGCGGCTGGAATCCTGGCCGCTGACGCCGCCGGTCAGCACGTAGTTCTTCTGGCTGATGCCGTCGATGTAGACGTTGGTGCCGTTGGCCGAGGTCGCGCCGGAGCGCACCGTGGTGTTGCCCTTGGCGTCGCGCTGGAACTGCACGCTCGGCACGCTGTCGGCGAGTTCAAGGAAGTTGCGCGTGGCCTGCGGCAGCTTCTCGATCTGCGCGTTGGAGATGTAGGTAGCGTTCTCCGAGGTACGGGTTTCCACCAGCACCGGCGGCGCCTGCACCTGCACCGCGTCGAGCGTGGTCGCGCCCTGCCCGTTGGCGGTGGCCGCTTCGCCGCCCACGCCCAGATCCAGGGTGGCGGTCTGGCCGACCTGCACGGTGACGTTCTGCGAGGTGGTCTTGCCGTCGGCGGTGACGTCGATGCGGTAGGAACCCGGCGGCAGACCGCCGACCGAATAGGTGCCGTTGCTGGTCTGCACGCTGCGGCTCAGACCGGTGGCCAGGTTGGTGGCGGTGACCTGCGCGGACGCGGCCGGCGCCGAATCGACCTTGACCTGGCCGCGGATGGTGGCACCGGTGCTTTGCGCGAATGCCGGCGCGGCGCCCAGCAGCAGACAACTGGCGAGGGCGCAGCTCAACAGCTTGCGCGTGGGCCGGGCGGAGTGCGGGGTGTGTTGCATGTGGGGTTTTCCCTCCAGGAAGACGTGATGCTCGTTATGGGTGGTGCGTGGTGCTTCGATGGAACGAAGTGGAACAAGCGATGCGGCGCAGAAAAGTGCGTCGCATCAGGAACGGGCCGTGCTGGAATCGCGCACGACCAACGTAGGAACCAGGGTCTGCCGCTGCCGGTCGTCCGCGTCGGGCCGATCGATCAATTGCAGGAGGCGGTGCATCGCCTGCTCACCAAGCCCGGCGATGCTGACGCGCATGGTGGTGAGAGACGGGTGAACGAAACGCGCCAGCGGAATGTCGTCGAAGCCGGCCAACGCGATGTCGTTGGGCACGCGCACGCCGCTCTGGGTGAAGGCGTAGAGGCAGCCGAGCGCGGTCATGTCGTTGGCGGCGAACACCGCATCGGGCAGCGTGTCGGCCTGCAGCATCGCCTGTCCGGCGCGATAGCCGGAGGCTTCGTCGAAGTCGCCCGGGAACTCCTGGCCATGCGCTTCGCCGGAATGGCGTGCCACGGCGTCGCGGAAGCCGCGCAGGCGTTCGCGCGCGTCGAAGTTCAGTTCCGGACCGCCGATGAAGGCGATGCGGCGATGCCCCATCGCCAATAGGTGCTCCGTCATCGCCACCGCGCCGGCGTGGTCGTCGATGCTCAGCACCGGATATTCGGTGCCCGGCAGGTGGGTGTTGATCAACACCGTCGGCAACGCCTGCGGCAGGTTGTCGGTGAGAAAGCCCGGGCGCTCGGCATACGGCGACAGCACCAGCAGGCCGTCGACGCGGCCGCGCATCGCCCGCAGCGCCCGCCCCTGCTCTTCCGGGTCGCCGTGGTAGCTGGACACCAGCAGGTGCTGGCGGCGCGCGCGGGCGGCACCGTCGATGCCGCGGATCAGTTCGGAGAAGAATTCGCCGTACAGGTCGGGCAGCACCACGCCCAGGGTCTGGGTACGGCGGCTGCTGAGACTGCGCGCCGCCGCATGCGGGCTATAGCGCAGGCGCTCGGCCACTTCCAGCACCAGGGTCCGCACCGGTGCGGCCACGTTCTCGTGGCCATTGAGCGCACGCGACACGGTGGCCACGGAAACCCGGGCCTCGCGTGCGACGTCTTTGATGGTAACCGCGCTCTTCGCCATCGTGCCGCCCTCCGCGGCAGAGACCTTGAGAAACTGGCGCGGACTGTAATCGTTTTCAGCGCGAGGCAGAAGCCCTTTGTTATTTTTGCAATAAACGCCTTATTTTTCAGCCACTTGAATAATGAGAAACCGGTCGGAATCGTGCCGCAATGCAGCATAATCCAGGTGCAGATTCCGCTTTTTCCCGGGGTGCATACTCCTGTTTGGACCGGCGGCAGCCGTCGCCGGCGGGTGTCAGCCGCCCGTGCCCGGCACCTCGGCGCGGATCGACAGCGCATGGATATCGGTCTGCATCATCTCGCCCAGCGCCGCGTAGACGGCGCGGTGTCGGGCCAGCGGCCCCATGCCGGCAAAGGCCGGACTGACCACCCGTACATTGAAATGTCCCCGGCCGTCGCGCGCGCCGGCATGGCCGGCATGGCGATGGCTGTCGTCCTCCACCTCCAGCGCCTGCGGCGCGAACGCCGCCTCCAGCGCGGCGCGGATCCGCGCCACCCGCTCGGCGCCGACCTGGCTCATGGCAGCACCTTGCGGAACGGCCGTACCTCGACCCGCGCGTAGACACCGGCCTCCACATAGGGATCGGCCTCGGCCCAGGCCCGCGCCTCGGCCAGCGAGTCGAACGCGGCCACCACCAGGCTGCCGCTGAAGCCGGCCGGACCCGGATCCTCGGCGTCGATCGCCGGGCACGGCCCGGCCAACAACAGCCGCCCGGCTTCCTGCAATGCGGTCAGCCGCTGCAGATGCGCCGGCCGCGCCGCCGCCCGCCGCGGCAGCGCATCGGCCACGTCGTACCCCTCGATCACGTACCACATCGCGTCTCCGCCCTCGTTGCCTATCCAAAGACCTGTCATTGTAGAACCTGCCCTGGCACGGCGGCGCTGGACACCGACCCCGCCGGCGCATTACCCTTGGTCGTATTGCACGCGGCCGGATGCAGCGGCCCGTCGGTGATCGGCGACCCCAAGCCCCTTCCGACGACCGATTCGCTGCCTGACACCGCCCGCGCAGACGTCCTCCTCTGCAGTTCCCGCCGCCACGACACGCGTGGCGTGCGTCGTGTGTCTTGTTGAAGTACCGAGCGCGTTGCGGGGACGACGCGCCATTGAACCGCAGCACTGCCGGCAAGGAGCCGCGCCGGGTCGCGCCTGCCCGGCCCTTCGCTACCGCAACACCGATGTCCAACCGATGACTTCCGAACTCGCGCTCGACGCGAACCCGCCAACCCAGACGACCCCGCCACAGCAGCAGGAAATGCCGCTGGCGGTCGTGCATGGGCAGCCGGTACTGCAGATCCCGCAGGATCTGTACATCCCGCCGGATGCGCTGGAAGTGATCCTGGATGCGTTCGAAGGCCCGCTGGACCTGCTGCTGTACCTGATCCGCCGGCAGAACCTGGACATCCTGGACATCCCCGTCGCCGAGATCACCCGGCAGTACGTGGACTACATCAACGTGATGCAGGAGCTGCGCTTCGAACTGGCAGCCGAATACCTGGTGATGGCCGCGATCCTGGCCGAGATCAAGTCGCGGATGCTGCTGCCGCGGCCGCCGGCCGAGGACGGCGAGGAAACGGACCCGCGCGCCGAACTGGTCCGCCGCTTGCAGGAGTACGAACGCTTCAAGCAGGCGGCCGAGGACATCGACGCGCTGCCGCGGCAGGACCGCGACACCACCCCGGTGCACGCCCATGTGCCGGACCGTGCCGCGGTCAAGCTACCGCCGCCGGTGGAGTTGAAGGAAATGCTGCTGGCGCTGTACGACGTGCTCAAGCGCGCCGAGCTGTTCAGCGGCCACGCGATCAAGCGCGAGGCGCTGAGCGTGCGCCAGCGCATGGGCGACGTGCTGGGCCGTCTGGACGACGGCAAGTTCCACCGTTTCGAATCGCTGTTCAGTGCCGAGGAAGGCAAGCTGGGCGTGCTGGTCACCTTCCTGGCGCTGCTGGAACTGGCCAAGGAGCAGTTGCTGGACATCGTCCAGGAGCCGCTGGCGCACGTCCCCGCCGAGGCCACCGAGCGGCCGCCGATGCCGCCGATCTACGTCAAGTCGCTGGCACTGGGCAACACCAACGCGCCGCTGCAGTTCAACAGCGAGTTCGACGACAGCGACGCCGCCGACGCCACCACCTGAGCCACCGAGAACCCGCCCCCGCATGGATCAAGCGCTGATCAACCGCATCGTCGAGGCCGCCCTGCTCGCCGCCAACCAGCCGTTGCCGCTGGCGCAGTTGCACGGCCTGTTCCCGGAGGAGGAACCCGCGCCGCCAGGCAGCATCGAGCGCGCGCTGGAACTGCTGCGCGAGGCCTGCGAGGGCCGCGGTGTGGAACTGGTCGAAGTCGCCTCCGGGTTCCGCTACCAGGTGCGCAGCGACGTGCACGCCTGGGTGGCGCGGCTGTGGACCGAGCGCAAGACCCGCTACACCCGCGCCACGCTGGAGACCCTGGCGCTGATCGCCTACCGGCAGCCGATCACCCGCGGCGAGATCGAGCAGGTGCGCGGCGTGGCGGTCAGCAGCAACATCATCCAGGCGCTGGAAGAGCGCGAGTGGATCCGCGTGGTCGGGCACCGCGACGTACCGGGCAAGCCGGCGCTGTTCGGTACCACCAAGACCTTCCTGGACTATTTCGGGCTCAAGCGCCTGGACGAACTGCCGCCGCTGTCCGAACTCAAGGACATCGGCGAACTGGAGCCGCAGCTGCCGCTGGACC
>NZ_AQOK01000909.1:0-5206 GCF_000364645.1 Xanthomonas sp. SHU 308
AGCGCGGCCGGCCTGCCCGCCTTGCCCACTGCCGGCGCCACGGCGCAGCCTGACAAGGCGCCAGCGACCGCCAGCCTGACCGTGGCGGTATCGCTGGACCCGGCGTTCGCCGCCCGCGTGCGCCTGCGCGGCGACGCCAGCGTGTTCGTGATCGCGCGCGTGCCGGGCGGCCCGCCGATGCCGGTGGCGGTGCAGAAACATCCGCTGCATGCGCTGCCGTTGCGGGTGACGCTGAGCGACGCGGACAGCCCGATGCCGACGCAGAAGCTCTCGCAACTCAAGCAGGTGCAGGTGATCGCGCGGCTGTCGGCCAGCGGTAACGCCATGCGCCAGGAGGGCGATCTGGAATCGGCGCCGGTGACGGTCACCCTGCCGGCGACCGCGCCGGTGGAGCTGGTGATCGGCAAGCCGTAGCGCAAGCAGTCGTGTGGGAGCGACCGTGCCTGATCGGGACCGTCCGGTCGCGACCAGGGCAAGACGCCAGCAAGAATGCGAAACGTCGTTGCAGCAGCGGCTTCAGCCGCGACACGCTCTACCGGGAGTCCTGTCGCGGCTGAAGCCGCTCCCACGAGGCAACAGCGTGTCGGACTGGATCGCGGTGGAAGCGAATGATCAGGCGCGCAGTAGATCCGGCCCGGCGTCACTAACGGACGCCATTGCGGCCCGACACGCTCCATCCCGCACCACGCATACGCCGGATGCGCAATCGCGCGGCTAGAATCGGCGCATGACCGAATTCATCCCGCCCGGCAGCCGCTTCCACACCCTGCCCTCGCCGTTCCCGATGAAACGTGGTGGCCAGTTGCATGGCGCGCGGGTCGCCTACGAAACCTGGGGCACGCTGTCGGCCGCGCGCGACAACGCGGTCCTGATCGTCACCGGACTCTCGCCCGACGCGCATGCCGCGGCCAATGCCGACGATCCTACGCCTGGCTGGTGGGAAGCCATGCTCGGCCCAGGCAAGCCGATCGACACCCAGCGCTGGTTCGTGATCTGCGTGAACTCGCTGGGCAGTTGCAAGGGCTCGACCGGCCCCGCCTCAGCGCACCCGGACGACGGCCAGCCGTATCGCCTGCGCTTCCCGGAGCTGTCGATCGAGGACGGTGCCGACGCCGCCGCGCAAGTGGTGCGGGCACTGGACATCGCGCAGTTGGCCTGCGTGATCGGCAACTCGATGGGCGGCATGACTGCGCTGGCGCTGCTGCACCGGCATCCCAGCCTGGCGCGCAGCCACGTCAACATCTCCGGCAGCGCGCAGGCACTGCCGTTCTCGATCGCGATCCGCTCGCTGCAGCGCGAGGCGATCCGCCTGGACCCGAACTGGAACGGCGGCGACTACGACGAGGCCACCTATCCCGAGTCGGGCATGCGCATGGCGCGCAAGCTCGGCGTGATCACCTACCGTTCGGCGCTGGAATGGGACGGCCGCTTCGGCCGCGTGCGCCTGGATTCCGACCAGACCGACGACGATCCGTTCGGCCTGGAATTCCAGGTCGAGAGCTACCTGGAAGGCCACGCCCGCCGCTTCGTACGCCGTTTCGACCCGAACTGCTATCTGTACCTGAGCCGCTCGATGGACTGGTTCGACCTGGCCGAACCCGCCGGCGGCGACGTGCTGGCCGGCATCGCCACGATCCAGATCGAGCGCGCATTGGCGATCGGCGCCAACACCGACATCCTGTTTCCGGTGCAACAGCAGCAACAGATCGCCGACGGTCTGCGCGCCGGCGGCGCACAGGCGCAGTTCCTGGGGCTGGATTCGCCGCAGGGCCACGATGCGTTCCTGGTCGATTTCGCGCGGTTCGGGCCGGCGGTGCGGGCGTTTCTGGATGCGCTGTGAGTGGTGCGGCGTACTGCCCGTACCACTCCATCATGCGGTGCCTGGCGACGCCACCAACGGCATCTTTCGCGTGGGTTCATCCCGACACACGTCCCGCGTTGGGTAAATTGAGTTCCTTCCAAAACACGTCCCACTTCGTAGATCGCTCGCGAATAGGCGTTGCCACGATCGGACACACGGACCACCTGCATGACGCCAACAGGCGCCATGCCTCCACCAGCCAAGCGCGGGAGCACGGCAGATCCTTTGCCGTGATCCCGCTCGATCGTTTCAGCAGAACGCCGGCAGCGACGAAATCAGTTGAACCGCGCCATGTCTGTCAGCGCCGTGTTCTGAATCAGCGTCTCGCCATCGAACTCGAAGTAGCGGCCATAGGCGGTGATCACCTCATGCCGATTGCTCTTGAGTTCGCGCGTATCGAACTTGCACGGCGTGCCTGCCGGACCGTAGTTGCAGATCTGCTGGTAGCGCGCAACGCCCTGCAACGGACCAGAGGCGAGGAGATTGCCGTTCGCGTCCCACATCCAGTACTGCCCGTAGGCGTTGACCGACTCGACCAACCCACCCCATTCCGGGAACACGACCAGCGAGCGGGTGTCGAACACGCAGGGATTCTTTCCCTGGCAAGGGCCAGCCGCATAGCGCGGGACGTCTTTCAGTTCTCCACCCTGCGGGCCGAACGGCTGGCCGTTCGCGTCGAAGTTCCAATAACGGCCATAGGCGGTGATGGATTCGAGATAGCCCACGCCCGGATAGTTCACTTCGGCGCGGGTGTCAAACTTGCAGGGTCTTTTACGCATGACGAACTGGGTCGTGCACGGTCCGTTGCTTCCCGCGTAAACCGAAGAGCTACTGAGCGGCACAGGAAGCGTGACCGGCAAGCCCTGAGCATCAAACTTCCACACGTGGCCGTAAGCGGTCACAGTCTCGGTGCCATCCGGCGCTACATCCATGCTATCCAGAGTGCACTTCGCCTGTCCCGACTTGCCAGGTACGTTGTAGCGGCACGCGCCAGCGGACATCTGCTGACCGGCGACACTGCGTGCGGCACTGACGGCGGCTTCGGCGTTCAGCAGACCTGCGCCACAGCCACCGGAGGGACACACCATCGGACCTGCCGAAGCCTGCAGAATGCTTGTGATCTGGGCGGGACTCAACGACGGGTTGGCTGAGAGCATCAGTCCGATGACGCCACTGACATGAGGTGTTGCCATCGAAGTGCCACTCAGAAAGCGATAGCAATGCACCCATTGGGTACCAGTGCCCTCGGCCCAAGCCGACATCACACCCACTCTGCTGGTGCTTACGCCCTTGTTTCCTACATTGTTCAAAATGGGACAGGCGCCCTCTCCCGCACCGAACACACCATCTTCTCGGGTCGCTCCTCCACCCGGCGCCGTCAACGTCAGCGATGCACCACCATTGCTGTACGGAGCTTCCACGTTAGGCTCTTGCGGCGTGCCGAGGGAGGCACCTACGGAGATCACCCCGGGACAGGACGCTGGACTGACATTTGCCACATCCACCCGAGACTCTGGTACTCCCTCATTGTCGTATTTGATATCGGGCGTATTGTGGTTACCCGCCGCCGCGACCACAGGTACGCCGGCAGCCACCGCGCCGGCAATCGCGGCGCGGGTAAGCTTGTAATTGCCACTACTGCTGCACGAGACATTTGCCTGGGCAAAACTGAGATTGATCACGCGCGCACCAGACTGCACCGCCACCTGGATGCCGTCGGCGATACTCGCATCGGTTAGCGATGTCTTGATCGAAAGGACTTCACACTGCGGGCATACTCCGGCGACACCCTCACCATTCCGGGTTCGGGCCGCCACGATACCCATGACATGAGTTCCATGCGCACCGGAGCCGATGTATCTAGAGTCTTCACCATTGCCATCTAGCGCCTCGGTCGCATCCCAGTAAGTCGCGAGACCAGCGCCATCTTTCGCCCAGTTGATATCCGGATGCTCGGAGTATCCAGTGTCAACCACCGCCACACGGATCTTTTCCCCACCCGACGGGGCCAGCGCCCAGGCCTGCGGCGCACGGATCGCATTGAGCGTCCACTGCTGCGCCGAAAGCGGATCGTTGGTCAGCGCCTGTGCGTGCACCGCGCCGCTCAGCGCCAGCCCTGCCATCACCCCCAAGCGCACCAGGGCCGACAGCCGTTTCTTCGCGAACATTGTTCCAAACATAAGTGAAACTCCTTTTCTCTGATGGGCAACCCCCTGTCGCCCGGTCATCCGGAAGAAACTGACTACCGCTTCGTGGTGTTCGTTCCGCATCACCGACCGTCGCGAAATTCTAGAGCGGTGACGTCTCACAGGCCGACACTGACGGCGCGTTGTATACCATCAGAGAATCTCGTCCCAGTTGCCATCGTTCTGCGACGTGCGTGCTTGGAGATCGCCGCCATTCGTGGCACACGTGCGCCACGCGTGACCAGTCACGCTGCGCGTGTCTCACACCGTGTCATCGCCCGACGCTTCGACGCTGCGCACGAGCCGCCCGTCCTGCAACCGATAACGCACATGCACCACGCCCTCGGGCAGCGCATCGTGACTGATCAGCAGCAGGCTGCGCTGGCCCAACGCCTGCGCCAGGTCGCGCAACAGCGCCTGCGCGGTGTCCACGTCCAGGCCTTCGGTGGGTTCGTCCAGCACCAGCAACGGTGCCTCGCGCAACAGGGCACGGGCCAGGGCCAGGCGCCGCGCCTGGCCGGCGGACATGGTGGCGCCGTTTTCGCCGAGCCAGGCGTCGAGGCCACCGACTTCGTGCAGCCAGGCGTCGAGCCGCACGTCGGTCAGCACCCGCTGCAGCCGCGCATCGTCGGCCGCGGGATCGCCCAGGCGCAGATTGTCGCGCACGCTGCCGGCGAACACCGGCGCGCCCTGCGGCAGCCAGGCGACGCGGCGATGCCACTGTGCCTCGGCGACCTCACGCAAATCCGTGCCGGCGTAGCGGACGCTGCCGTGTTGCGGGTCCCACAGCCGCAGCAGCAGCGCCGACAGGGTGGTCTTGCCGCTGCCGCTGTCGCCGGAGAGGGCGATGCGTTCGCCCGGGGTGATGCGCAGGGAGACGCCGTCGAGTACGCGCCGCGCCTCGCCCGGCCAGACGAACACGACGTCGTCGAACTGCACCTCGCCAGTGGCCGGCAGCGCCTGCGGATGCGCCGGGTCTAGCACTGGTGGCGCCTGCCCGGCGATCGCCTGCAGGCGCCGCGCGGCGACGCGGCCGGACTGCAGCGCCTGCCAGGCCAGGCCGGCCCCGGCCCAGACCTCGAGCAGGGCCACGGTCAGGAACACCAGGCCGGCGGCCTGTTCGGCGCTGATCGCGTCGGCACGCGCCGCACCCAGCGCC
>NZ_AQOK01000910.1:0-7020 GCF_000364645.1 Xanthomonas sp. SHU 308
GCGCAGCAACGCGAGGTGCTGCGCTTCGCCCAGGAAACCGAGGCCACCGCACTGGCGCTGGACGCGCTGCCGGCCGGCGACCTGCGGCTGCTGCTGCGCGGCGTCACCGCCACCGGCGTGGAAGGCGAGGACGCCGAGCAGCCGCTGCAGGTCTCGGCCACGCCGCTGCCGCCGCTGACCGTGCAGCCGCTGCACGAGCAGCAACTGCGCATCGCGCGGCCGCGCTTCGTCTGGACCCGCAACCCGGAGGCGACCAGCAGCGTGCTGCAAGTGGCGCGCGATGCGCAGTTCCAGGACCTGCTGCTGGAGCAGGAGACCGACGCGACCCATCTGCGCGCGCCGCAGCCCCTGCCGCCCGGCACCTACTTCTGGCGCCTCGCCTCGCGCGATGCGCAAGGCCGGCAAGGCCCGTTCGGGCAGGCGCTGACGCTGCATCTCAGCGATACGCCGGTCGATCCCGGCCTGGCGCCGGCGCAGGCCGAGCGCAGCACGCTGACCCTGCGCTGGCAGCCGGATCCGGACGCGCACCATTACCGGGTGCAGCTGGCGCGCGATCCCGCGTTCCGCCGCGGCCTGCTCGAACGCACCGTGACCCAGCCGCAGGTCGCGCTGCCGCGGCCGCGCCGCGGCACCTGGTACGTGCGCATCCAGACCCTGGACGCCGACGGCGAGGTCGCGCCGTTCTCGACGCCGCAGACGCTGGACCTGCCCTGCCGCTACTGCAAGCTCGGCATGGCCGGCGGCGCGCTGCTGCTGTGGCTGGCGTTGTGAACGCCACGCTGCTGCGACACGTGCTGGTGGCGCTCGTCGCAGCCGCACTGGCAGCGGCACTGAGCCTGGGCGATGTCACCGGGCGACTGGACAACGCGCTGTACGACGCGGCAATCGCGCAGGCGCCGCGTCCAGCCGATCCGCGCATGCTGCTGATCGCCATCGACGATCGCAGCCTGCAGGCACTGGGCCAGTGGCCATGGCGACGCGACCTGCACGCGCGCCTGCTCGACCGGCTCAGCGCAGCGGGCACCGAGCGGGTGGCGCTGGATCTGCTGTTCAGCGAGCCCGACCTGCAACACGCCGACGACGATGCGCGCCTGGCCGCGGCGCTGCGGCGCAATGGCCGCACCGTGCTGCCGGTGATCGGCAGCGCCGGCGGTGCGGACATGCCGCAGGAGCTGTTGCCGATCCCCGCCATCGCCACCGCCGCGGCGGCGCTGGCGCACACCGACCTCGCCGTCGATGCCGACGGCATCGCGCGCGGCGTCTACCTGCGCGCCGGGCTCGGCAGTGCGCACTGGCCGGCGCTGGCCGCGGCCCTCACCGACCGCGCGCTGCCGCCGGCGCCGGCCACCACCGACGCACCCTATGCCTGGCATCGCGCGGACTACGTCGGCCTGCGTTTCGCCACGCCGTCGGCACCGTTCGCGCAGGTGTCCTACGTCGACGTCGTGCAGGGCCGGATTCCGCCGCAGTCGCTGCGCGGACGCCTGACGATCGTCGGCGTCACCGCCACCGGTCTGGGGCAGCGGGTGATGACGCCGATGTCCGATGCGCGCTGGATGAGCGCGCCCGAATACCAGGCCAACGTCGCGGCGATGCTGTTGCGCGGCGACCCGATCCTGTCGTCGTCGCGCACTGCCCAGGTGGCCGGGTCCACGCTACTGGTGCTGCTGGCCTGCCTGGGCACGCAGTGCGCCGGTGGGCGCCGACGGCGCTGGCTGGTGCCGCTGGCGAGCATGGCGGTGGTCGCCGGCGGCAGCCTGCTGTGGCTGCTGCTCGGCAGCCGCTGGTTCGCGCCAGGGGCGGCCCTGCTCGCCCTGGCCATCGTCGCCGCCGGTCAGTTGTGCCTGCACGCGGCACGCTGGCGCCGCCAGGCGCATCGCGACGCCCTGACCGGGCTGGTGAACCGCCACGGCTTCGAACAGGCGTTCGCCCAGGCGCTGGACGAGGCGCGGCGCAGCGGCCGGCCGCTGACGCTGATCATCGTCGATGTGGATCATTTCAAGCGCTACAACGACACCCTGGGCCATCGCACCGGCGACCGCGCGCTGAAGCTGGTGGCCGCCGCGGTGGCGCGGCATGCGCGACATCCGCGCGAGGTCGCCGCGCGCTTTGGCGGCGACGAGTTCGCCATGATCCTGCCCGCCACCGATGCCGCCGATGCCAGCCGCATCGCCGCGGCGCTGGTCGAGGAGATCCGCGGGCTGTCGCTGCGCGCGCCGAACGGCAGCGTCGCCATCACCGCCAGCCTGGGCGTGCACAGCGCCACCGCGACAGCGCTCACGTCGGAGCGCGCGTTCTTCGAATCCGCCGACGCGGCGCTGTACCGGGTCAAGCGCGACGGACGCGACGGCTACGCGCTCAGCGACGCGCCACCGGAGCACCATACGCATACGTCTGGTACCCTGCCGCACTCCGATCCACCCACTGCCGCGCAATGAAGCCATCGCTGTTCCGCCTGGGCCTGAACCTGTGGCCGCCGTTCCTGTGCGCGGGCATCCACGTGACCGCGCTGAGCGCCGACTACCGCCATGCGCGGGTCGAACTGCGCATGCGTCCGTGGAACCGCAACTACGTGGGCACCCATTTCGGCGGCAGCCTGTTCGCCATGACCGACCCGTTCTGGATGCTGCTGACCATGCAGAACCTGGGGCGCGACTACTACGTCTGGGACAAGGCCGGCAGCATCGAGTTCGTGCGCCCGGGCCGCGGCACGGTCAGCGCGCGGTTCGACCTGGACCAGGCCCTGCTGGACGAACTGCGCGCGGCCACCGCCGGCGGCGACAAGCATCTGCGCTGGTTCGAGACCGACGTCGTCGACGCCCAGGGCGAGGTGGTGGCGCGGACGCGCAAGCAGCTGTACGTCAAGCGCAAGCCGCCGCGTTAGCGCGCCTGCCGCCCGCGGGTTCGCCAAGGCCGGCGCCGCCTCTGCGCACGCAGGCGGGTACACATCGCATGCGATACCGACCGCGCCGTCAGCGTGCGCGGCGTCGCGAGGCGGGCCGCATGGGCGGGCCCCGGCCCAATCGCAGCTGCACGGCCGCGCCGCGAGACCATGCGGCGCCGCACCAACGGCCATCACGCGCCGCTACACTACGCGGATGTCGCCCGATCTCTCCGCTCCCGCCCCCCGCCCGTCCCTGCAACGGCTGTTCTTCACCGGCCTGCTGACCCTGTTGCCGATCTGGCTGACCTGGGTGGTGGTCAAGTTCGTGTTCGTGCTGCTCTCGGGCATCAGCAGCCCCTGGGTGGTGCCGCTGTCGGTGCGCATCGCCGCCTCGTTCCCGCGCGAGCTGGGCTGGGCCACCGCGCAATGGGTGCAGAACACCATCGCCCTGATCGCCACCCTGGCGGTGATCCTGCTGGTCGGCATCCTCAGCCGGCGCATGATCGGCCAGCGCCTGCTGCGCTGGTTCGAGGCCGTGATGCGCCGCATCCCGCTGGCCAGCGTGGTCTACGACAGCGTGCGCAAGCTGGTGGACATCCTGCAGACCCAGCCCGGCAGCACCCAGCGCGTGGTGCTGATCGACTTCCCGCACCGGGACATGAAGTCGGTGGGCCTGGTCACGCGGGTGATCAAGGAACACGGCACCGGCCGCGAGCTGGCCGCGGTGTACGTGCCGACCACGCCCAACCCGACCTCCGGCTACCTGGAGATCGTGCCGGTGGAACTGCTCACGCCCACCGACTGGAGCGTGGACCAGGCCATGAGCTTCATCATCTCCGGCGGCGCGGTGTCGCCGGAGAGCGTGCCCTTCACCCGCACCGTGGACCGCTGACGCCGATGCGCCGCGGCACGCTCGACGATCGCGCGGTCCGGCTGTTCATCGCCCTGGCGGCGTTCTTCTGCGTCAACGCCGCGCTGGCCGAGTTCATCGGGGTCAAGATCTTCGCCCTGGAAGACACCCTGGGCATCGCGCCGCTGAACTGGAACCTGTTCGGGCAGACGGGCTCGATGAACTTCACCGCCGGCACCCTGCTGTGGCCGCTGGTGTTCATCCTCACCGACACCATCAACGAGTTCTTCGGCCGCCGCGGCGTGCGCTTCATCTCCTGGCTGGCGGTGGCGCTGATCGGCTACGGCTTCCTGTTCGCGTTCGCCGCGATCGCGCTGGCCCCAGCCGGGTTCTGGGTCACCGCGGCGCAACACCAGGGCGTGCCCGACTACCAGGCCGCGTTCGCCGCGGTGTTCGGCCAGGGCATGTGGACCATCGCCGGCTCGCTGGTCGCGTTCATGGCCGGCCAGCTGATCGACGTGGCGGTGTTCCACCGCATCCGCAACGTGACCGGCGAGAAGCACGTGTGGCTGCGCGCCACCGGCTCCACCGCGGTCTCGCAGCTGATCGACAGCTTCGTGGTGATCTACATCGCCTTCGTGCTCGGCCCGCAGCACTGGTCGATGCAGCTGTTCCTGGCGGTGAGCACGCTGAACTACATCTGCAAGATGCTGCTGGCGGTGCTGCTGATCCCGTTGCTGTACCTGATGCGGCGGCTGATCACCGATTACCTGACCCCCGAACGCGCCGAACAACTGCGCGAGGAAGCCGCCGCCGACTGAACGCCGGCACACGCGCGAGCGCACCGCACGCGCTTGCGCGCGGCCGTCGTGCAGCGCCGCAGACGCCGATGCCGCCTGGCCCGTCGCGACACGGCGCCCGCCCGCGACAGGGCGGTGGGCGCCCGCAGGCAGCGGCCATGGGTGGCCTCGGCGGTGCGGATCGGGCAAGCTCCCCGCTCGCTTGTCGTTGGAGCCCGCAATGCCGCCCCGCTTTTCCCGCCTGCTGTCCCTGGCCATCGCCACCGCCCTGAGCCTGTCGCTGGCGGCCCCGGCGGACGCGGCCAAGAAGAAGACCACCAAGCAGACCACCGCGCAGACCCGCGCCAAGGCGAGCAAGGCCCGCAAGGCGCGGCCGGCGCCGGCCCCGGTGGTGCTGACCAAGGCGCAACAGCTGAACCGGCTGTACGACGACTACTGGGAAGCCTCGCTCAAGCTCAATCCGCTGCAGGCGACCTTCCAGGGCGACAGCCGCTACAACGACCAGTTGCCGAACTTCCTCTCGGCTGCGTTCCGCCAGCAGTCGCACGACTTCACCGTGGAGTGGCTGGGCAAGGCCGAGGCGATCGGCAAGGATGGCCTGACCGGGCAGGACCTGCTCAGCTACGAGATCTTCGTCGGCGACGCGCGCAACGCGCTGGAGGCGGAGAAGTATCCGAGCTGGATGCAGCCGGTGAACCAGTTCTACAACGTCGGCAGCATCATGGTGATGCTCGGCTCGGGCACCGGCGCGCAGCCGTTCCGCACGGTCAAGGATTACGACAACTGGTCGCGGCGCGCGCTCGGCATCCCGGCGCTGTTCGACCAGGCCATCGCCAACATGCGCGAAGGCATGAAGGCCGGCGTGGTGCAGCCGCGCGCGCTGATGGAGAAGGTGCTGCCGCAGCTCGATGCGATCATCAAGCCCACCGCCGAGGAGAGCCTGTTCTGGGGCCCGGTGCGCAACCTGCCGGCGGACATTCCGGAGGCCGAGAAGCAGCGCATCACCGCCGAATACAAGCGCATGATCGAGTACCGGATCATGCCCGCCTACCGCGCGCTGCGCGGCTTCATCGCCACCGAATATCTGCCGGCCACGCGCAATACCGCCGGCATCGGCGCCCTGCCCGGCGGCGATGCCTGGTACGCCTGGAACGTGCGCCAGAGCACCACCACCGACCTGACCCCCGCCCAGATCCACCAGATCGGCCTGGACGAGGTGGCGCGCATCCAGGGCCAGATCCAGGCGGTGATGAAGCAGGTGCGCTTCCGCGGCTCGATGCAGAAGTTCTTCAAGTTCATGCAGACCGACAAGCGCTTCACCTTCAAGAGCGAGGACGAGCTGCTGAGCTACTACCGCGGCCTGGAAGGCCGGGTCGACGCGGCGGTGCCGCGCATGTTCTCGCTCAAGCCCAAGGCCGCGTTCGAGATCCGCCCGGTGGAGCCGTACCGCGCGCAGTCGGCCGCCAGCGGCTCGTACATGCGTCCCAGCGAGGATGGCCGCCCCGGCATCTTCTACGTCAACACCTACGACCTGCCCAGCCGCAAGACCTGGGATGCGGAAGACCTGTACCTGCACGAGGCCATTCCCGGCCACCACTTCCAGCTCGGCCTGCAGCAAGAGTTGACCAACCTGCCCAAGTTCCGCCGCTTCGGCGGCGAGACCGCCTTCATCGAAGGCTGGGGCCTGTACGCCGAATCGCTGGGCAAGGACCTGGGCCTGTACCAGGATCCCTACAACTATTTCGGCTACCTGCAGAACGAGCTGTGGCGCGCGATCCGCCTGGTGGTGGACACCGGCCTGCACAGCAAGGGCTGGACCCGCGAGCAGGTGATCGACTACATGCTGCAGAACTCGGCCACCAGCCGCACCGACGCCGAAGCCGAGGCCGAGCGCTACATGGCCATCCCCGGCCAGGCGCTGTCCTACAAGATCGGCGAGATGAAGATCCTGCAGCTGCGCGACTACGCGCGCGCGCAACTCGGCGACAAGTTCGACATCCGCGAGTTCCACGCCGAAGTACTGAAGGACGGCTCGGTACCGCTGAACGTGCTGCAGGAGAAGATCGAGCGCTGGGTGGCGAGCAAGAAGAAGGGGTGAGCGGGAAGCCGCTCCTCCCGCGGAACATGCGACCTGGGACGTCGCGGGATCGTCGCAGGAGCGGCTTCAGCCGCGATGGGGCCTTGCTGGTGAAGCCCGGTCGCGGCTGAAGCCGCCCCTACGGGAAAGCAGCCGTCGCACGGAGGCAGATAGCACGCCAGTTCCACCAGGACATGAGCGC
Organism: Xanthomonas sp. SHU 308; assembly: GCF_000364645.1. Lineage (NCBI taxonomy): Bacteria > Pseudomonadati > Pseudomonadota > Gammaproteobacteria > Lysobacterales > Lysobacteraceae > Xanthomonas > Xanthomonas sp. SHU 308. The sequence goes on from NZ_AQOK01000910.1 coordinate 6,814, forward strand.
GCACGAACTCATTGTGGGAGGGACGTCAGTCCCGACGCGTTGTAGTGAACGGCGTCGGGACTGAAGTCCCTCCCACAGTGCAGCTCCCTGGCATGCCGGCTGCTGCAAGTACAGCGCGACAGGAGTGGGAACTGCAGCGACGCCCCGTTGATGCAATCGCCGTCCGGTGGCGCCCATTCCACTCGGTGCGGATCGCACACCAGTTGC
>NZ_AQOK01000911.1:0-8383 GCF_000364645.1 Xanthomonas sp. SHU 308
ACAGCGACGTCCCGTTGATGCAATCGCCGTCCCGTTGCGCCCATTCCACTCGGTGCGGATCGCACACCAGTTGCATCAGGGCACTGGGCGCGCATGAACCCCTTGTGGGAGGGACTTCAGTCCCGACGCGTTGCAGTGAAGGGCGTCGGGACTGAAGCCCCTCCCACAAACGGCCAAGGCGATTGATCAGCGCCGACACCCACTGAAACCCGACGGCGAAGCCATCGCGCCGTCGCATGCAAGGCGACCCGCCCTCTCTAAGACGATGCCAGACCCCGCGCCAGCTGCGCGATGTCCTGCGGGGTGGTGCGGCAGCAACCGCCGATCAGGCGGGCGCCGGCCGCACGCCAGGCGGCGAGGTGGTCGACCAGGCCGCCGGCATCGGCGCTGTCGGCCTGCCAGCATTTGCGCTCGGCGTCGTAGCGCTCGCCCGCGTTCGGATACACCACCAGCGGTAACCGCGTCAGCGTCGCCAGATGACGCAACGCCGCAGTGGCCAGCGACGGCGCGACGCAGTTGACGCCGAGCGCGACCACCTGCGGGTGGCCGTCGAGCAACGCCACCACTTCGTGCAACGGCGTGCCGTCGCTGAGGTGCGCGGCATCGCGCAGGGTGCAGGCGAACCAGGCGACAACCCCAGGAAACTCCTCCAGCACCTGCAGCAATGCCGCCATTTCCGCCAGCGACGGCTGCGTTTCGCAGGCCAGCAACTCCACACCGGCCGCGACCAGGGCCGCGATGCGCGGGCGATGGAAATCGCGCATTCGCGCCGGCGTCAGCGCATAGTCGCCACGGTACTCGGATCCGTCGGCCAGGCAGGCGCCATACGGACCGACCGAGCCGGCAACCAGCAACGGCCCCGCCTGCGGATGCTGCGCGAGCTGCGCCTGCCGTGCCTGCTGCGCCAGTTCGACGCTGCGTGCGATCAAGCGATGCGCTTGCACGAGGTCGATCCCGCGTGCGGCATACCCCTGCGGCGTGGCCTGGTAGCTGGCGGTGATCGCGCACTGCGCACCGGCGGCGAAATAGTCGCGGTGCACCTGGCGGATCAGGTCCGGCTGTTCCAGCAGGATCTTCGCCGACCACAGCGGATCGCGCAGATCGCAGCCGCGCCGTTCCAGCTCGGTGGCCAACGCGCCATCGAGCACCAGGCACCGGTCCTCGGCCAGCAGCGCGGCAAGCGGGTTGTGCGGCATGGCGCGGCCTCGCAGCAACGGAACGCGCAGTGTCGCAGACGGCGGCGGCACGGTCGCGACGCTGCGATATCCTCCGCAGATGGATCGCTTCCCTCGCTCGCGCCGGGTCAACCCATGACCTTCACTTCTTTGACCCCAATGCTGCGCTGTGCCGACCTCACCACGGCACTGGCGTTCTATACCGAAACCCTGGCGTTTCGACTCGATGGCGGCGCAGTGGCGACGGGCTGGGTGTCGCTGCGGCACGGCCCGCTGGCACTGATGCTGGCTGCGCACCACACAGAGGCCGACACCTCCATTGCCAGCGCCGCCTGCTCGCTGTACTTCCGCACCGACGAAGTCGATGCCTGGTGGCAGCGGCTGCATCCGCATGGGCGCATCGTCTATCCGTTGCAAGACTTCGACTACGGCATGCGCGAGTTCGCGATCCACGATGCGGACGGCCATGTACTGCAGTTCGGCCAGGCGCTGTGCCGATGAGCCTGACCCTGGACGGCCTGCACCACGTGGCGATCATCGCCTCCGACTACGCGCGCTCCAAGGACTTCTATTGCCGCCTCCTTGGCCTGCCGGTGATCGCTGAGGTGTATCGCGAAACCCGCGACTCCTGGAAGCTGGACCTGGCCCTGCCCGACGGCAGCCAGCTCGAACTGTTCTCGTTCCCGACCCCACCGCCGCGACCGAGCCGCCCGGAAGCCTGTGGGCTGCGCCACCTGGCGCTGCGCGTGCGCGACCTGGACGCCGCCGTCGCGCACCTGCAGGCGCACGGCGTGGAGGTCGAACCGATCCGTGTGGACGAGTACACCGGCCGCCGCTTCACCTTCTTCGCCGATCCCGACGACCTGCCGCTGGAACTGTACGAAAGCGGCTGAACGCCCACCGCCGGCCACGCTGAACCGCATGCCGCAGTGCGGATTCCCAGCACCATACGCTTGGGTATACAGTCGGATCGGGCCGGCATCGCGCCGGCCGCACCGGACATCCCTCGGGAGGGGAACATGCGCACGACCTTCAAGACCCTGATGCTGGCCCTGCCGCTGAGCGCGGCGGCATTCATGGCGCACGCCGCCGACACCTCGCCGGTCGGCCGCTGGCAGACCATCGACGACGAAACCGGCAAGCCCAAGTCGATCGTGCAGATCGAACAGGCCGGCAACGGCACACTGAGCGGCAAGGTGGTCGAGATCCTGCAGTCCAACCACGGCCCCAACCCGATGTGCGACAAGTGCGACGGCGAGCGCAAGGGCAAGCCGATCAAGGGCATGACCATCCTGTGGGGCCTCAAGCCAGACGGCACCGCGGTGTGGGACGGCGGCTCGGTGCTGGACCCGGCCAAGGGCAAGACCTACAAGGCCAAGATCACCCTGACCGACGGCGGCAAGAAGCTGCAGATGCGTGGCTATATCGGCATTGAGGCCCTGGGCCGGACGCAGACTTGGATCAGGGAGTGACGGAAGCCGGGAATCGGGAGTGGAGAATCGGGAATCGTTAAAAGCGGCATCTGCCGGCCTGATCCCACCCCACTCCGACAAGGCGCCTGCAAAGGCGCCTTTTTCGTGGCCCATCAGCTCGCAGGGCGGCGCTCTTGCGATTCCCCATTCCCGATTCCCCATTCCCAGCTCCATGCAATAATCCCCGGCCCCCAGAAACGCCGGCCGCCATGACCACCGCTCTCGTCACTACCGCCCTGCCCTATGCCAACGGACCGCTGCATCTGGGGCATCTGGTCGGCTATATCCAGGCCGACATCTGGGTGCGCGCGCGGCGGCTGCGCGGCGACCGCACCTGGTTCGTGTGCGCCGACGACACCCACGGCACGCCGATCATGCTGGCCGCGGAGAAGGCCGGGGTCACCCCGGAGAGCTTCATCGCCGCCATCCAGGCCAGCCACGAGCGCGATTTCGCCGCGTTCGGCGTGGCCTTCGACCATTACGACTCGACCAACTCGGACGCCAACCGCGCCCTGACCGAGGCGTTCTACGCCAAGCTCGACGCCGACGGCCACATCGCGCGGCGCTCGGTGGCGCAGTTCTACGACCCGGCCAAGGGCATGTTCCTGCCCGACCGCTACATCAAGGGCATCTGCCCGAACTGCGGCAGCGCCGACCAGTACGGCGACAACTGCGAGGTCTGCGGCGCCACTTATTCCCCGACCGAACTGAAGGAGCCCAAGTCGGTGATCTCCGGCGCCACGCCGGAACTGCGCGATTCGGAGCACTTCTTCTTCGAGGTCGGCCGTTTCGACGGCTTCCTGCGGCAGTGGCTGGCCGGCGACGTGGCCCTGCCCGGAGTCAAGGCCAAGCTGATGGAATGGCTGGACAGCGAAGGCGGCCTGCGCGCCTGGGACATCTCCCGCGACGCGCCGTACTTCGGCTTCCAGATCCCCGGCCAGCCGGGCAAGTATTTCTACGTGTGGCTGGACGCGCCGATCGGCTACCTGAGCAGCTTCCAGACCCTGTGCGCGAGCCTGGGCGAAGCGTTCGAGCCGCACCTTGCCGCCGGCACCGCCACCGAACTGCACCACTTCATCGGCAAGGACATCGTCAACTTCCACGGCCTGTTCTGGCCGGCGGTGCTGCACGGCACCGGGCACCGCGCGCCGACCCGGCTGCACGTCAACGGCTACCTGACCGTCGACGGCGCCAAGATGTCCAAGTCGCGCGGCACCTTCGTCATGGCCCGCACCTACCTGGACGTGGGCCTGGAACCGGAAGCGCTGCGCTACTACTTCGCGGCCAAGTCCTCCGGCGGCGTCGACGATCTCGACCTGAACCTGGGCGACTTCGTGGCGCGGGTCAACGCGGACCTGGTCGGCAAGTTCGTCAACCTGGCCAGCCGCTGCGCCGGCTTCATCGACAAGCGCTTCGGCGGCACGCTCGCCGACGCGCTGCCGGATGCGGCGCAGTACGCGCGCTTCGTCGCCGCGCTGGCGCCGATTCGCGAGGCCTACGAGCGCAACGACCCGGCCAGCGCGATCCGCCAGACCATGGCCCTGGCCGACGAGGCCAATAAGTACATCGACGAACACAAGCCCTGGGTGCTGGCCAAGCAGGACGGCGCCGAAGCGCAACTGCAGGCCGTGTGCACGCAGGGCTTGAACCTGTTCCGGGTGCTGGCCGCCGCGCTCAAGCCGGTGCTGCCGCGCACCTGCGCCGAGGCCGAGGCGTTCCTGTCGGCCCCGCTCGGCGCCTGGGACGACCTCGACGCCCCGCTGCTGGCGCACGTGATCCAACCCTACGCCCCCCTGTTCACCCGTATCGACCCCAAGCTGCTCGACGCCATGACCGACGCCTCCAAGGACACCCTCGCCCCCACTCCAACTGCCGCGCCCCCCGCCAAGCAGGAAGCGAAGGCCGCCACCAAGCCCCAATCCCCACTCCCCAATCCCGGCCACATCGGCATCGACGACTTCGCCAAGCTCGACCTGCGCATCGGCAAGGTGCTGGCCTGCGAGTTCGTCGAAGGCTCGGACAAGCTGCTGCGCTTCGAACTGGACGCCGGCGAGCTGGGCAAGCGGCAGATCTTCTCCGGCATCCGCGGCAGCTACGGCGAGCCGGAGAAGCTGGTCGGCCGCAGCGTGGTGTTCATCGCCAACCTGGCCCCGCGCAAGATGCGCTTCGGCCTCAGCGAAGGCATGATCCTGTCGGCCGGCTTCGACGGCGGCGCCCTGGCCCTGCTCGATGCCGACAGCGGCGCGCAGCCGGGCATGCCGGTGCGTTGACGGCGGGGATTGGGGAGTCGGGATTGGGGATTGGTTGAGCCACTCTCGGCGCCGATGGGTCCATGACGCGGTGACGAATCCCCAATGCCGAATCCCCAATCCCTCGCTCTCTTCGATTTCGACCACACGGTCACCACCGCCGATACCTATTCGGGATTCCTGCGCCGTGTGGCCACGCCGGCGCAGCAGGCGCGGGCGCGCTGGGCGGTCGGGCCGTGGCTGGCCGGCTATCGGCTGGGCCTGGTGTCGGCGGCGACGTTGCGCACGCGGGTCACCCGGCTGGTGTTCGCCGGCCGCGATGCAGAGGAGATCGCCCGCGAGGCCGAGCACTATGCGCAGCAGGCGCTGCCGCCGCTGCTGCGACCGGACATGATGCAGCGGATCGCCTGGCACCAGGCCCAGGGGCACACCGTGGTGCTGATCTCCGGTTCGCTGGATCTGTATCTGCGGCCTTGGTGCACGCAACATGGGCTGGACCTGATCTGCAACCATCTGGAAGTGCAGGATGGGCGCCTGACCGGCCGCTATCGCCACGGCGACTGCGGACCCCGCAAGGCCGCGCTGATCCGCATGCAGTACGACCTGAACGCTTATCGGCGCATCCATGCGTACGGCGACAGCCGCGAGGACCGGCCGATGCTGGCGCTGGCGCACGAGCGCTGGTACCGCGGGCACCGGATCTCCTGAGCCGATGACGCTGCCCGATGCGGCGCCGTGGGCGAACATGGGCACCGCGTTACACTGTGCAGGCTGACCACGCCGATGCATCTTCTTCGCTCTGTAGTCCCCGCGGCGCCGCCGCGCGCCGCCTCCGCCATGACGCCCGCCCACGCCCCCCTGCTCGAACGCCTCGATCGCCTGCTGCCGCAGACCCAATGCGGCCAGTGTGGGTTCGACGGATGTCGTCCCTATGCCGAGGCGATGGCCGCCGGCACGGCGCAGGTGGACCGCTGCCCGCCCGGCGGCGACGCCGGCGCGCGCGCCCTGGCGCGGGTGCTTGGCGTCCCCGCCCTGCCCTACGACCGCAGCCGCGGCACCCACACGCCGCCGCAGGTGGCATGGGTGGTGGAAGCCGACTGCATCGGCTGCACCAAGTGCATCCAGGCCTGCCCGGTGGACGCCATCGTCGGCGGCGCCAAGCACATGCACACGGTGCTGGCGCCCTTGTGCACCGGCTGCGCGCTGTGCCTGCCGGCCTGTCCGGTGGACTGCATCGTCCTGCGCTGAGACAGCCGCTGCAGCGCGAGCGCCACCGCCTGCGCATCCGGATCGGCACCCGCCGCGTATGTCCTGGTGTCATCCCACCGGAGCGCCGTGCATGCCGACGTCGACCGCCACCTTCCCGCTCATCCGAGCGCACCTGCCGCTGGCCCTGGCCCTCGGCGCCGCCGCCCTGGTCGCCGCCGCGCCTGCGCGGGCGATGCTGCACTACGAGGGCATCGCCTATGCCGCCGACGGCAAGCAGGTGCTGTACCGCGAAAGCCACTGGGTCCGCGAGGATGGCGCGCGCCTGGTGCTGTACCAGTGCACCGACGGCGCCGCGTTCGCGCGCAAGCGCGTGGACGACGGCAGCGCCGCGCCGGACTTCGAACTGGTCGATGCGCGCAGCGGCTACCGCGAGGGTGTGCGCCGCAGCGGCAGCGGGCGCGAGATGTTCAGTCAGGCCAAGGGTCAGGCCGAACGCCGTGCGCCGTTGCCCAAGAGCACCGAGGCGCAGGTGATCGACGCGGGTTTCGACGCCTACCTGCGCCAGCGCTGGGACAGCCTGGGCAGCGGCGGACCGCAGCGCATCGCCTTCGTGCTGCCCAGCGAACTGCGCACGCTCGACTTCCGCATCACCCCCGGCCCGGCCGATGCCGAAGTGCAGCGCTACACCCTGAGCCTGGCCGCCTGGTACGGCACGCTGCTGCCCGACCTCAGCGTCGCCTACACGCGCCAGGATCGGCGCCTGCGCGAGTTCCGCGGCGTCGGCAACATCCGCGACGCGCGCGGCCGCTACCCGAGCGTGCGCATCGAATTCCCCGAACGCCTGCGCGGCCAGGCCGATGCCGGCGCCTGGGAGCAGGCGCTGCAGCAACCGTTGGTCGCGCAATGCAGCGCGCGCTGAGCCACGCCGCCGGCGCATTCACGCCGGCCCCCGCCGCACCAGCTACAACCATGCCTGCGCATCGCCCGCGCTTCGACGAGGACACCTCATGGCCAAGGCCTACCTGTGGTTCAACGCCGCGCTGTACGCGCTCCTGGCCGTCTGGTGCACGCTGCTGCCGGCGCAGACCGCCGCGGCGGTGGGCTATGTCGGCCTGGACCGCTCCGGCCAGTCCGAATACCTGGTCATCTACGGCGGCCTGCAATTGGGCATGGCCTTCCTGTTCGGCTACTTCGCCCGCACCGGGCAACTGCGCACCGGCCTGCTCCTGGCGCTGGCGTTCTACGTGCCCATCGTGCTCTACCGCAGCGCCAGCCTGCTGCGGCTGTGGCCGGTCGGCCCGACCACGACCGGCCTGGCCGCGTTCGAGATCGTCCTGCTGCTCACCGCGTGCGTATTGTGGCGGCGCCAGCGCGCCTGAGCGACGGGCGCGGCGAAAGCCTGTAGCATCGCGCCGACCTTCGCCACCGTCTCCCGGCATGACCGAGTCGCCCGATCACGACGAAGCAGGACAATTGCTGGTGGCCACCGCCACCGGCGACAGCGCCGCGTTCGAACGCCTGTACCGCACCACCTCCTCGCGCCTGTTCGGCGTGTGCCTGCGCATCGTGCCGCAGCGCGGCGAAGCCGAGGACGTGCTGCAGGAAGTGTTTTCCTCGGTCTGGCGCAAGGCGGCGCAATTCGACCCGCAGCGCGCGCGCGGCCTGACCTGGCTGACCATGATCGCCCGCAACAAGGCCATCGACCATCTGCGCGCACGCGCACCGGCGCGGCAGTCGGTGGCGCTGGACGACGCCGGCGAACTGCAGGACGAAGGCCGCGATCCGCTCGCCGACACCGAGTGGCGGGTGGCCGGGCGGCGCCTGGACGTGTGCATGGGCGAACTGGAGCCGCCGCGCGGCGACTTGATCCGCACCGCGTTCTTCGAAGGCATCACTTACGAAGAACTGGCCCAGCGCAGCGGTACGCCATTGGGCACGGTCAAGAGCTGGATCCGCCGTGGTCTGGCCAAACTGAAAGCGTGCCTGGAACGATGAACGCCTCCGTGCCCGATCCACAGGAAACCCCGCCGCCGCGCGACGTGCTGGCCGGCGAGTACGTGCTCGGCGTGCTCGACGCGCAGGAGCGCCGCGCCGCCGAAGCACGCATCGACAGCGACCGCGAATTCGCCGCGGCCGTGCTGCAATGGCAGCAACACCTGATGCCGCTGGCCGACGAGATCGCCCCGGTGGCGGTGCCCGAGCGCGTGTGGGTGCGCATCCGCGCCTCGCTGGGCCTGGATGCGCCGGCGCCGCGCCCGCGCCCCGCCGCACCCGGGTT
>NZ_AQOK01000912.1:0-2488 GCF_000364645.1 Xanthomonas sp. SHU 308
CGCAACTGGGCGTGGTCCTGCTGCGCGCCGATGCGCATGCCCAGGCGCTGCGGCACGCGGGCCAGGCATATGCCGAAAGCGCCGGCGCCGCCGAGGCCGGCGTGGCCGCGCTCGAGCGCTGGATCGCCGCGGCGCCGACGCCCGACCCGGCGTTGGCGCAGGCCTGGAACCAGCGACTCGACCACTTGCGCCGCCTCGCCGCCGCCTGGCGCCTGGAAGCGGCGCAATGGCGGTTGCTGCAACAGCAGGGCGAGGACCTGCTGCAACGCTACAGGAACATCCGCGACGTGCTGCTGCCGGCCTGGCGCCAGGCCGCCGTCACGCCGCAGGCAGCGCAGGGCAGGGACCACGTGGCCCGCGCCGCACAGGCGCAGCAACACATCCTGGCCGAACTGCAGGCCATGCGGGCTAGACTGCGCTGAGCCTGCGCCGCCGCCGCGAATCGCTATCGAAGGAGAACCATGATGACCCAGGAACACCCGCTGACGCCGCAGAGCCTGCCGCTGCAACCCGACGAAGCCGAGCTCAAGGCGCTCGGCCTGGTGCCGGACGATCGTGCGCAGATCGCCGCGCTGGCGCAGGGCCTGCGCGAACTCACGCCCGGCAGCCTGCACCTGTTCGGCACCGAGGTCGCCGCGCAGACCGCCGCGTTCTCCAGCCAGTTGCTGGACCAGGTCCGCAACCGCGACCTGGAGGCCAGCGGCGACAAGCTCGGCGAAGTGGTGCGGATCGCGCGCGCGCTCAAGCTCGACCAGCTCGGCGAGCGCTCGCGGGTGCCGCTGATCGGCGGCCTGATCGATCGCCTGCGCGCGTCCAAGGACGAACTGGTGCAGAAGTTCAGCGACACCAACCGGCAGATCGAACAACTGCTGCGCGACGTCGGCGCGCAGCAGGCCAACCTCGGCCAGCGCGTGGGCGAATTCGACCGCATGCACCAGATGGTGCAGGCCGAGCGCCGCGAACTGGGCCTGCACGTCGCTGCCGGCAAGCTGCGCCTGGCCGAACTGCAGCAACAGCACCTGGCGCTGGCGGGCCAGGACGATCCGCAGGCGCGCGGCCAGCGCGCCGAGATCGATACCGCCCTGCGCCTGCTCGACAAGCGCGTCGGCGACCTGCAGGTGATGCAGCACGCGGCCGAGCAGGCGCTGCCGATGATCCGGCTGATCCAGGCCAACGCGCTGCAACTGATCGAGAAGTTCAACACCGTCCGCGACATCACCATCCCGTCGTGGAAGCGCCAGTTCGCGATCCAGCTGTCGCTGCACGAGCAGCAGAACGCGGCGGCGCTGTCCAACGCCATCGACGATGCCACCAACGACATCATGCGCCGCAACGCCGACCTGCTGCGGCAGGCCTCGGTGGACACGGCGCGCGCCAACCAACGCGCGGTGATCGACATGGACACGCTGCGCCACGTGCACGAGCAACTGATCGCCACGGTGGAGGAGGTGCGCGAGATCCACCGCGACGGCATGCAGCAGCGGCGCGCCGCCGAGGTCGAGCTGAGCCGGCTGCGCGACGACCTGCAGCGGCGCCTGGCCGCGCCGGCGCAGCCGGGCTGACGCGCGCGCCCGCCGATGGGCGCTCGACGCCCCACCCACCCATGTAGAGCGGCTTCAGCCGCGACAGATAACTCCACTCCCGCGCACGCCGGGCGTCGCGGCCAAGCGTCCTGTACAGCGCGTTTGCGCCGCGAATTGCCAGCGAACAGGCCAGGCAACACGCCTAATCGCGATCCTCCCGCAACTCGCCGGCCAACCACCCGGCCAACGCCTCCACCCGTGGATCCTGCTGCTCCCGCCGCGCGCACAGCGCCCACTGCCCGCCGGTGTCGACGAAGCCCCAGGGCGCCAGCAGGCGGCCGTTGGCCAGGTCGTCGGCGACCAGCGGCTGCGGCGCGATCGCCACGCCGATTCCGGCCAGCGCCGCTTCCAGCAGGTAGTACAGGTGTTCGAAGCCGGTGCCGTAGCGCAACTGCGCCGGCGCCAGGCCTTGCGCCTCGGCCCAGGCCGGCCAGGCCTGCGGGCGCGACACCGTATGCAGCAGCGGCAGTCCCTGCAGTGCCGCCGGCGCGGCCGTGGTCAGGGCCTGTGCCTGCGGCAGGGCCGGGCTGAGTACCGGGCCGATCCGCTCCGGCGCCAGCACGCGCACCTGCCAGTCCGCCGGCCATGGCGCCTGGCCCAGCAGCAGCGCCGCATCCAGGCCGTCCAGGTCGGCGGCGAAGTCGCCCTCGTGCGCGGACAGGTGCAGGGTCAGCGCCGGCAGGTCGCGCTGCAGCGCCTGCAGCCGCGGAATCATCCAGCGGGCGAGGATGCTGCCGGGGCAGCCCAGCACCAGCGCGGCCGGGCGTGATGGGCGGCGCAACTCCGCCACCGCGTCCTGCAACTGCGCGAAGGCGCTGCCGGCGGCCTCGCACAGGTGCGTGCCGGCGGCGGTCGGGCGGATGCCGCGGCCGTCGCGCTGCAGCAGCGGCAGCCCCAGTTCCCGC
>NZ_AQOK01000913.1:0-2320 GCF_000364645.1 Xanthomonas sp. SHU 308
AGCAGCCGCACTTGGCGGCTCACCGCGCCATGGGTGACATGCAGTTCCGCCGCCGCCGCGCCGACGCTGCGCAGCCGCGCGGCGGCCTCGAACGCACGCAGGGCGTTGAGCGAGGGCAGGCGGCGCAGGCTGGTCATGTGAGTTTTCCTGACGGATTGCGTCAGACTTTATCGGTTTTTCTGTGGGAACGTGTGCGCTAAAGTGCAGGCCTGTCCTGTTGCCCCGGTTGCGCCATGTCCTCTGTCCCCGTCAGCGACTTCCACGCCTATCCCGACGCCGCCGGCCATTTCGGCCGCTACGGCGGCCGTTTCGTCGCCGAGACCCTGATCGGCCCGCTGCAGGAGCTGGCCGCCGCCTACGACGCCGCGCGCCAGGATCCGGCCTTCATCGCCGCCTACGACAAGGACCTGACCCACTACGTCGGCCGGCCCAGTCCGATCTACCACGCCGAGCGGCTCAGCCGCGAAGTCGGCGGCGCGCAGATCCTGCTCAAGCGCGAGGACCTGAACCACACTGGCGCGCACAAGATCAACAACACCATCGGCCAGGCGCTGCTGGCCAGCCGCATGGGCAAGACCCGCATCATCGCCGAGACCGGCGCCGGCCAGCACGGCGTGGCCAGCGCCACGGTGGCCGCGCGGCTGGGCCTGGAGTGCGTGGTGTACATGGGCGCCACCGACATCGAGCGGCAGAAGATCAACGTCTACCGGATGAAGCTGCTCGGCGCCACGGTGGTGCCGGTGCATTCCGGCTCGGCCACGCTCAAGGACGCGCTCAACGAGGCGATGCGCGATTGGGTGACCAACGTGCAGGACACTTTCTACATCATCGGCACCGTCGCCGGCCCCGATCCTTACCCGCGCATGGTGCGCGACTTCAACGCCATCGTCGGCCGCGAGGCGCGCGCGCAGATGCTGGCCGACTACGGCCGCCTGCCGGATGCGATCAGCGCCTGCGTCGGCGGCGGCAGCAACGCCATCGGCCTGTTCCATGCCTTCCTCAACGACGCCTCGGTGAAGATCTACGGTGCCGAGGCCGCCGGCGACGGCATCGGCAGCGGCCGCCATGCCGCCTCGATCGCCGCCGGCCGCCCCGGCGTGCTGCACGGCAACCGCACCTACGTGATCTGCGACGACGACGGCCAGATCGTCGAGACCCACTCGGTGTCCGCCGGCCTGGACTACCCGGGCGTGGGCCCGGAGCACGCGTTCCTGGCCGACAGCGGCCGCGCCACCTACCAGGGCATCACCGACGACGAGGCGCTGGCCGCGTTCCACCTGCTGGCGCATACCGAAGGCATCCTCGCCGCGCTGGAGTCCAGCCATGCCGTGGCGCAGTCGATCAAGCTGGCGCGCGAACTGCCCAAGGACGCGCTGGTGCTGTGCAACCTGTCCGGCCGCGGCGACAAGGATGTGCACACCATCGCCGCGCGCGAGGGGCTGACGCTGTAACGCTTTACCCTTCTCCTTCGGGAGAAGGTGGCGCGGAGCGTCGGATGCGGGTGCGGGCGCAGCCACGTACTCACATTCCGCACCGCTTCGCCTCTTCCCCTCACCCCAACCCCTCTCCCGGTGGGAGAGGGGCGCATAGGTCCCCCATGAACCGCCTCGCCGATACCTTTGCCCGACTCGATGCCCACGGCCGCAAGGCCCTGATCCCCTTCCTCACCGCCGGCGATCCGTCGCTGGAGGCGACCGTGCCGGCGATGCACGCGCTGGTCGAGGCCGGTGCCGACGTGATCGAGCTGGGCGTGCCGTTCTCCGACCCGATGGCCGATGGCCCGACCATCCAGCGCAGCTCCGAGCGCGCGCTGGCGCGCGGCGCCGGCCTGCGCTACGTGCTGGAGACGGTCAGCGCGTTCCGCCGCGACGACGCCACCACGCCGGTGGTGTTGATGGGCTACCTCAACCCGGTGGAGATCCACGGCACCGCGCGCTTCGCCGAGGAAGCGGTGGCGGCCGGCGTGGACGGCGTACTGCTGGTCGACCTGCCGCCGGAGGAGTCGGCCGAGACCCTGACGGTCTTCGCCGACGCCGGCCTGGACCTGATCGTGCTGGCCTCGCCGACCACCAGCGATGCGCGCATCGACCTGTTGTGCGAGGCGGCGCGCGGCTATCTGTACTACGTCAGCTTCGCCGGCGTCACCGGCGCCGACCGGCTGGATACCCGTGCCGCCGGCGATCGCCTGCGCCAGCTGCGCGCGCGCTGCCCGGTGCCGGTGGTGGCCGGCTTCGGCATCAAGGACGCCGCCAGCGCCAAGGCCATGGCGGTCGATGCCGACGGCGTGGTGGTGGGCAGCGCGCTGGTCGCGGCGCTGGCC
>NZ_AQOK01000914.1:0-1140 GCF_000364645.1 Xanthomonas sp. SHU 308
AGCGCCAGCAGGCCGGCGCCGGCCAGCACCAGCGCGATCACCAGCGCCAGTTGCCCGAACAGGCTGCGCGGCCAGCCGCTGGCGCGGGAGGCGGGCGCGCTCATGCCTGCGGCTCCGGCGGCACGTACACATAGCCCACGCCCCACACCGTCTGGATCAGCCGCGGCGTGCGCACGTCGTCCTCCAGCAGCTTGCGCAGCCGCGCGACGATCACGTCGATGCTGCGCCCCAGCGGCTCGTGTTCGCGGCCGTGCGCCAGGCTGGAGAGGCGGTCGCGGCTCAGCGGTTGCTGCGGGTGCCGCAGCAGCACCGACAGCACCGCGAACTCGGCGGTGGTCAGCTTCAGCGGTTCGCCGTCGCGGCGCAGCTCGCGCCGGCCCAGGTGCAGGCGGAAGCGGCCGAAGCCGATCTCGCCGCCCTCCGGTTGCGGTGCGCCGGCGCCGCCTGGGCGGGTACGGCGCAGCACCGCGCGGATCCGCGCCAGCAGCTCGCGCGGGTTGACCGGCTTGGGCAGGTAGTCGTCGGCGCCGATCTCCAGGCCGACGATGCGGTCGATCTCGTCGCCCTTGGCGGTCAGCATCACGATCGGGGTGGCGTCGCCCTGGCCGCGCAGGCGCCGGCAGATCTCCAGGCCGTTCTCGCCGGGCAGCATCAGGTCCAGCACCACCAGGTCGTAGTGGCCGCGCGCCAGCGCCTGCTGCAGCTGCATGCCGTCGGCCACCGCCTTGACCGCGAAGCCCTGGCTCTCCAGGTAGCGGCACAGCAGGGCGCGCAGGCGGTCGTCGTCGTCGACCAGCAGCAGGCGGGGAGCGGGCGCGGCATCGTCCATGGACGCCACTATCGGTTGCGCCGCGGCCCCGCGGCAACGGCTGCCGCGGCGCAACTGTAAGCGGATGTTTCCGCCGCGGCGTTCGGCAACATTTGCTGGCCGATGCGGCGCCCGCGGCGCCGGCGCCATGGCTACGGTGACGCTCGGCAGCACGCCGCTGCCGTCACCGGAGAACGCCATGTCGCTGTCCCGTCGCATCACTCCCTTGCTGCTGGCGCTGGCCGCCGGCGTCCTGGTCGCGCCCAGTGCACCGGCACGCGAACACACCCGCACGCGCACCGCCGGCGGCGCCGAGGGCGCCCAATCTCGAG
>NZ_AQOK01000915.1:0-730 GCF_000364645.1 Xanthomonas sp. SHU 308
CGCGCGCTGCGCCTGCGCGTCGACGCCGCGCCCGGTGGCGTCGCGCCGACCCTGGCGCGCCTGCGCCTGCTGGGGCCGAAGGCGGTGATGACGCCGATGAAGCGCTACCAGGTCGCCGCGCAGCGCGGCGCCACCCGCGCGCTGTTCCCGGCCTCGCTGCACATGCAGCAGACCTATTGGACCGCGGTCGGCATCCACGCCGGCCGGCAGAAATCGATCTTCGACGAGTACGGCAACCTGGAGGCGTGGAAGGGCGCGCCGCTGGTGCAGCCGCTGTGGCGCGACGCCTCCGGCACCGCCGCCGGCGCCGACGGCCATGCGCTGACCCACGCCTTGCGCGACGGCTGGAAGCCGATGCCGTCGGTGCGCTGGTCGCCGCAGCCGGGGCTGGAACTGCGCAGCGAGACCTTCGCGATCGAACGCGACGGCCAGCCGGTGACGCTGCTGCGCCATCGCCTGCGCAACACCGGCACCACCCCGGTCAGCGGCACCCTGTCGCTGCTGGTGCGGCCGATGCAGATGAATCCGCCGTGGCAGAACGGCGGCCTGTCGCCGATCCACGACGTCGCCGTCGACGGCAACGTCGTGCAGGTCGACGGCCGCGCGCTGCTGACCTCACTGAGCGCGCCCAGCGGCGGCGGCGCCGAAGCGTTCGGCGCGAACGGCGCCACCGAGATCACCCGCCACGTCGCCGCCGGCACGCTGCCGGCGCAGCGCCAGGCCCGCGACC